>NZ_JBWXNG010000055.1:0-513 GCF_056627435.1 Pseudomonas sp. 2 | reverse complement strand
TGGGTGTCAGTTAGGACCGGGTTGCCCTCGGGATCAAGAGCGCTCTTCCTAACGTCAGATCTGTTTCGACTTCGTCGAGTTACTTGGAAAAGACACCCAAGTAACCAAGGTGTCCTGCTCCTGGTTTGGCCCGACTTCGTCGGGTTCCCTCTCTCCGGTCTCGCTCCGTGGGCCCGGCGCGAAAGGGCCATCCATGGCCCACGCGCCTCTCGCCGCATCCATGCGGCTCGACCCACTCCGCGAGACCTGCGTTCGGCCTGCACCCAAGTCGCGTTTGGCGGCGTCTGGGCTATTGCGCACGAAAATCAAAAGCCAAATCAAAAGCCACCGGCTAACGCCGCCCCGTAGCAGCACGGCTTGCCGGCGGGGGCGATCTTGAGAGCGACCCGCGGGCAAGCCCGGCTGCTACGGGATTGTTGTCGTCTTCAGAATCGTGGCCCAACCCGATCCTGTAGGAGTGAGCTTGCTCGCGAAAGCCGTTGCCGTTGTTTTTGATCTTTGTGCGCGATAGCC
>NZ_JBWXNG010000054.1:0-526 GCF_056627435.1 Pseudomonas sp. 2 | reverse complement strand
ACCTTCACTCCGGTCTCGCTCCGTGGGCCCGGCGCGAATGGGCCATCCATGGCCCCGCGCCTCGCGCGGCATCCTGCCGCTTGGCCCACTCCGCGAGACCTGCGTTCAGCCTGCACCCAAGTCGCGTTTTGTGGTGTCTGGGAGATTTGCGCACGAAGATCAAAAGCCAAATCAAAAGCGATTGAACACCCCCGTCCCGTAGCAGCCGGGCTTGCCCGCGGGTCGCCCTCAAGATCGCCCCGCCGGCAAGCCGTGCTGCTACGGTCGGGGTTTACCCGAATTTGGCTCTTCGCTTTTCGCTTTTGATTTTCTGCCGAATTGAATTCAACGGTGAGGTCGGGCCCCGTCCCAGGAGGCCGAATGGAGGTGTTGCGTAGTGGGTCGAGCGGCATGGATGCCGCGAGAGGCGCGTGGGCCATGGATGGCCCTTTCGCGCCGGGCCCACGGAGCAATGCCGGAATGAGGGCAGTCCGAGCCAAAGCGAGGACCCGTATGGCGGGGAAAAAGCGCTTTGGTTACTTTCGCG
>NZ_JBWXNG010000053.1:0-553 GCF_056627435.1 Pseudomonas sp. 2 | reverse complement strand
CTGCTCCTGGTTTGGCCCGACTTCGTCGGGTTCCTTCATTCCGGCCTCGCTCCGTGGGCCCGGCGCGAATGGGCCATCCATGGCCCCGCGCCTCGCGCGGCATCCTGCCGCTTGGCCCACTGCGCGAGACCTCCATTCAGCCTGCACCGAAGTCGCGATTTGTGGCGTCTGGGCTATCGCGCTAGAAGATCAAGATCAAAAGCACGTTTTTGAGGTGTTCGCGATCTGCTTCTGGCCGGAGGCCGTAGGAGCTCGGCTTGCCAGCGATCTGCCGGGAACCGGCAGCAAAACCTGCGCATGCGGTATGTCTGCCACGGCCAGGGTGTATGGATTTGCTGCCGCTTCGCGCCAGATCGCGAGCAAGCTTGCTACGGCCTACGGCCTACGGCCAGAATCAAGGCAGATCGCATAGCACCATGCCGTTGCCGTTGCCGTTGCCGTTGCCGTTGCCGTTGCCGTTGCTTTTGATCTTCATACGCGCAATTCCAGACACCACAAAACGCGACTTGGGTGCAGGCTGAACGGAGGTCTCGCGGAGTGGGTCGAGCCGCAT
>NZ_JBWXNG010000052.1:0-578 GCF_056627435.1 Pseudomonas sp. 2 | reverse complement strand
CCGACAGTGGCGTCCAATGCAGCTTTGGCCGCCAGGTTGAAGACGAACTTCCACGGCCCCATCGTTGCCTGCACGACCGCCATCACCGTTGCGGCGTTTTGAACGCCCGACGAGCTGGCAAAATGTGCGACCGATTCCAGAAATGACGTCATGTCGTCGGGATTAACGATCAGAGGAGCCAGTCCGAGGGAGCTACTGCCTTCGCTGCTGCCCGCCGACTGTGAACCACTACACAGGGCTCCGCATCCCGTTAGCTTCGCCCCTGCTGTCACCAATTCCTTCAGGTCTGGATAAGCTTCAGCGGGAAGGCTTTGAATGCTGCTGGACGACACGCCCAGCATGATCAGATCTTTGGTCAGATTGAGCGCTTTATCATCCCCAAGGCTCGCCTTCATCACTGGGGGGATGTCACTCAGCGTGGTCGACTCAGCCCGAAGGCGGTTAATGCCGTCCAATAGAACCTTGGCTTGCTGATGGCTGTAGTTCTCTGCGTTGTCTTTCCAGACCGCCCACGTTTCCAACGGATGGGTCACCAGATCAATCGAAGAATCCGACACATAGAGATCCGTCCGATGCTC
>NZ_JBWXNG010000051.1:0-1034 GCF_056627435.1 Pseudomonas sp. 2 | reverse complement strand
ATTGGCTATGTCTGCGTTAATTGTTGTGCAGGTTCATAGCCAAGTGATTCCTTTAGAAAAATCAACGGGTTGATCTGATCACCATAGCGCTCCAGCAATCGACGCCAACCCAAGTAGTTCGCCAGGTATTTGGTTGCTACCCCGTGGAATGGGTACAGCCAGCCCTTTAGCCGTGCGTGATAGGCGTTTACGTTCTGGATATGAAATGCGCCATCCGTACGCCGTTTCTGGCGTAGGTTTGAGCGTCGGTGAGTGATGCCTTCTGCGCGGGCGAAGCCGTGGTAGACCGCCGCGCTGTCAGTGCACAGCACGGCATCCGGATCGATCAGAGGCTTGAGCACCTCACTCACATGCGCTCCATCGAGCCTTTCCAGCTGAAAATCCGCATGCTGTGGGCTGCGATCACGCACGACCAAAACAGGCACCAGGTCATCGCTCATGCCTTTGCTCTTGGCCTTGCCACCCCGTTTGCGAGCCGCACGCGGCAGCTTGCGTTGCCCTTTGAATGATCGGAGAAAGAACGTCTCATCAGCCTCGACAACGCCTGAAACCTGCGTTGCACGGTGCTCGGCGATTAGACGGAGGAAGCGGTGGCGCCAGCGAAAAGCGGTGGTTTTATCGACGCCACAGCGCTTGGCCGCCTTGCGAATCACCAGACTTTCGGTCATGGCTTTGGCGTACTCCGCCCACTGATCGCGATGGCGCAAACGTGCCAAAGGTGTCCCCGTCAATGCGTTGCACGTACGACCGCATGCCTTGCATCGGTAGCGCGGCAAACCATGGCTTGTGCCCCATGGCCGCAAAGCTTCAGCCGAGCAGTGCGGACATTGCTCTGGCATGGCCAGCGCGTCCTCTAACACAGCGTGGGGGCGCATAACCTGCGCCTCCAACTGCTTACGCTGCTCGGGATTGAGTTGGGAAATCGCCGACAGCCAAGTTTTGAACTCCGTAGCTCGCATCGCAAATCTCCACAAAAGGAATGCCAGATGCAATGAGCTTAGCTGCCAGCAATACTTTACGCAGACATAGCCAAT
>NZ_JBWXNG010000050.1:0-1121 GCF_056627435.1 Pseudomonas sp. 2 | reverse complement strand
GGGTTCCCTTGTAAGCTGGTTTTACCTGCCCAGACCGAGGCTTCCCTGGATCCCGAGATCGTGAGTGAGCATGGGTCGAGGCAGGTTCTTTCCTAATCTAGTCCGAACGGTTGCCTGGGCTTCAAGCCCGATTCTGCAAGGTTGGACACGAGGAAATCGCCATGAACCAGGACTCTGTGTATGTCGGTATCGATATTTCCAAAGACACGCTGGATACGTTCATCAGTTCGACAGGGCAAGTTGAGCAATTTCTTAATGGCCAGGCGGATATCCAGCGTCTGACTCAACACCTCAAGACGCTGAATCCTGCTTTGGTGCTGCTCGAGGCCACAGGAGGATTCGAGCGACTGGTGGCGGCTGAACTGTTTGCAGCGAGCTTGCCGGTAGTGATCGTTAATCCACGGCAGGTGCGCAACTTCGCCAAGGCTACTGGCCGGTTGGCGAAAACCGATGCCATCGATGCGCGGGTCCTCGCCGAATTCGCTCAAGCCGTCAAACCGGCCATTCGTGAGCTACCAGACGCGCATACTCACGAGCTGGCGGATCTCCTGGCGCGACGGCGCCAGATCATCGACATGATCGTGGCGGAGGAAAATCGACTCAAACAGGCCACGTTCAAGGCCCTCCAACGAGACATAAAAGCCCATCTCGTCTGGCTGAGAAAGCGCCTGAAAAATACTGACGACGATCTGCATGACGCGATCAAAGCCTCCCCGATCTGGAAGGCCAATTACGACCTGTTATGCGAGGTGAAAGGCGTTGGCGATGTGCTTGCACTCTCGTTGCTGGCACTGCTGCCAGAGCTTGGGCGAGTCAATCGCAAGCAAGTGGCTGCACTGGTTGGCGTGGCTCCTTTCAACTGCGACAGCGGTAAATTCAAGGGACAGCGGCGCATATGGGGTGGCCGGGGCGAGCTGAGAAAAGTGTTGTACATGGCGGCCCTGTCTTCGAAAACGCATAACCCCGTCATCGAGAAGTTTTACAACCACCTGCTGGCTGCCGGGAAAACGAAGAAGGTCGCGTTGGTCGCCTGCATGCGCAAGCTGTTGACGATCCTCAATGCCATGATCCGGGATCAAAAACACTTCGGCGAAAAGGCTTGAATAACGACACGGTTGCTC
>NZ_JBWXNG010000049.1:0-1185 GCF_056627435.1 Pseudomonas sp. 2 | reverse complement strand
GCTTGTATGGTAGGACTTGAAGGGAAGAGGAGGGACAAAGCTTGATTCTGACTGTTCGCAGCAGTACAGACTGTAGGAGATTTCACCCCTCCTCCTTTCACCCAAGCGCCGATAAAGAATGCTTCTGGCTCGACCGACGATAGGAACAAGCCTGCGCCTCTGGGTGGCCCTTCAAGTCTCAAGACCATATCCCGGAGGTTGCCTCATGGCAATGCCAGTCGCCGTTTCAAAGCCGATCATCGGTGTTGATGTCGCCAAAAATGAACTGGTCATCTACCACGCACAAACTGATTTGCTGGAAGCTATTCCCAACGGCAAAGCCTCCATCAAGCAATGGCTCAAATCGCAAGCAGGACAGGTAGCCATCGCTATCGAAGCGACAAACACCTACCACGAACTCTTTGCTGAACTCGCCTACCACGCAGGCTGCACCGTTTACATGATCGATGGCTATCAACTGAGCCATTATCGAAAAGGCGTGAACGTGCGTGCCAAGACAGACGCCCTTGATGCGCGACTGTTAGCTCGTTACCTGAAAAATGAGGCCGGTGATTTGCGTCCGTGGACGCCACCATCCGGTCTGTACCGTCAGTTGGTAAGCCTGTTCAGGCGGCGGGCGGCGCTGGTTCAGGCTCGCTCGGGCCTGACTCAAAGCTGGTCCAACGAACCGCTGTTGAAGCGATCTTTTGCTGCTCACGTGCGCTCAATGCAAAGGCTTGAAACGTTGGTCGAAAAGGAAATTGCTGCGTTGCTGAAAAAAGCTGGATTGACGGACGCCCTCAAGCGCTGCATGAAGGTCGAAGGTATCGGCTTTTTGACCGCAGCCCGACTGTTGACGACGTTTCAACGTGGCGTATTCAGAAACGCCGATGCTTTTATCGCTTTTCTTGGCCTGGATCTGAGGGTCTCTCGATCAGGACAAAAGGATGGGCGCCGCAGCCTGAGTAAACGGGGGGACGGCGAAGTTCGCAGGCTGCTGTACAACGCAGCCATGTCAGGTGCGTGCACGGCTGCCTGGAGACCGTTTTATGAAACCCAGCTCTCTGCTGGCCTGAGTAAAACAGCAGCACACGTAGCCCTCGCTCGAAAACTGGCGAGGGTAGTTTTTGCGCTGCTGAAGAGCGGGAAAGAATACGAGTCCAAAGCGGCCTGAAAGGCTTGTTTGAGACCATAGAATCTCCTACG
>NZ_JBWXNG010000047.1:0-1311 GCF_056627435.1 Pseudomonas sp. 2 | reverse complement strand
ATCGTTCTTTAAAAATTCGGGTATGTGATAGAAAGATAGACTGAAGGCCACTTTCACTGGTGGAACTTCAGGCTAAGGTAAAGTTTGTGAATGCAAACTTTCGGCGAATGTCGTCTTCACAGTATAACCAGATTGCTTGGGGTTATATGGTCAAGTGAAGAAGCGCATACGGTGGATGCCTTGGCAGTCAGAGGCGATGAAAGACGTGGTAGCCTGCGAAAAGCTTCGGGGAGTCGGCAAACAGACTGTGATCCGGAGATGTCTGAATGGGGGAACCCAGCGGTCATAAGACCGTTATCTTACGCTGAATCCATAGGCGTAAGAGGCGAACCAGGGGAACTGAAACATCTAAGTACCCTGAGGAAAAGAAATCAACCGAGATTCCCTTAGTAGTGGCGAGCGAACGGGGACCAGCCCTTAAGTTGATTTGAGGTTAGCGGAACGCTCTGGAAAGTGCGGCCATAGTGGGTGATAGCCCTGTACGCGAAAACCTCTTGTCAATGAAATCGAGTAGGACGGGGCACGAGAAACCTTGTCTGAACATGGGGGGACCATCCTCCAAGGCTAAATACTACTGACTGACCGATAGTGAACCAGTACCGTGAGGGAAAGGCGAAAAGAACCGCGGAGAGCGGAGTGAAATAGAACCTGAAACCGTATGCGTACAAGCAGTGGGAGCCCACATTGTTGGGTGACTGCGTACCTTTTGTATAATGGGTCAGCGACTTATTTTCAGTGGCAAGCTTAACCGAATAGGGGAGGCGTAGCGAAAGCGAGTCTTAATAGGGCGTCGAGTCGCTGGGAATAGACCCGAAACCGGGCGATCTATCCATGGGCAGGTTGAAGGTTAGGTAACACTGACTGGAGGACCGAACCGACTACCGTTGAAAAGTTAGCGGATGACCTGTGGATCGGAGTGAAAGGCTAATCAAGCTCGGAGATAGCTGGTTCTCCTCGAAAGCTATTTAGGTAGCGCCTCATGTATCACTGCTGGGGGTAGAGCACTGTTTCGGCTAGGGGGTCATCCCGACTTACCAAACCGATGCAAACTCCGAATACCAGCAAGTGCCGAGCATGGGAGACACACGGCGGGTGCTAACGTCCGTCGTGAAAAGGGAAACAACCCAGACCGTCAGCTAAGGTCCCAAAGTCATGGTTAAGTGGGAAACGATGTGGGAAGGCTTAGACAGCTAGGAGGTTGGCTTAGAAGCAGCCACCCTTTAAAGAAAGCGTAATAGCTCACTAGTCGAGTCGGCCTGCGCGGAAGATGTAACGGGGCTCAAACCATGCACCGAAGCTACGGGTATCACG
>NZ_JBWXNG010000046.1:0-1330 GCF_056627435.1 Pseudomonas sp. 2 | reverse complement strand
AGCGTTCTTCCTAACGTCAGACCTGTTTCGACTTCGTCGAGTTACTTGAAGGGACCAAGTAACCATGGGCTTGTCCCGTGACAACGGACGCCAAGAAGCTGGCTATTGAGCCGCCTTCCTCAAGCCTTTTGCATAGTCGTTCGGTGAACGATAGCCCAGCGTTGAGTGCAGTCGACTGCTGTTGTAAAACCCGTGGATGTAGCTTGCGATCGCTAAGTGGGCTTGCTGCTTGCTGGGGTATACCCGACAGGCTTCTTCTCGCTTGAGCGTGGCAAAGAAGCTTTCAGCCACAGCGTTATCCCAACAATTACCTTTGCGGCTCATGCTCTGCGTGATGCCTTTTTTGGCCAGTGCCAGGCGGAATTTGCTGCTTGCATACTGACGACCTTGATCAGAGTGGAACACAACGCCACAAAGCCCAAGGCATGCGCTCCAGGCGTTTGTGAAGGCTCGCTCAACCAGATCGTCCGGCATCCGATCCGCCAGGCTGTAACCCAGCACCTGACGGGTCTGGATGCTCAATACCACTGCCAGATACAACCAGCCCTCCCGGGTGGCGACGTAGGTGATATCGCTGACCCAGGTGGGTGTAGGGCTGCTCGCAGAGAACTGTCGAGCCAGCACATTGTCCGCTACGGGTAGGTAATGGTGGCTATCGGTCGTACAGGGCCGGAAACCACCTTTGCCTTTACCCTGGATGTGCTCCTCGTGCATCAGCCGAGCTACCCGCTTGTGGCCCACCGCATGTGCCTGTTGGCGCAGAGCTTCGACGAGTCGTGGCCGGCCGTACGTATTCCGGCTGGCCGCATAGGCCTCACGCAAATCGATACGAATCTGAGCATCGCGATCTGGACGGCCTTGTCGATGCTGATAGTCGTAGAACCCTGAAACTGAGACACCCATTACCCGGCACAGCAATCGCACAGGATATTGAGTCCGTTCACGAGCGACGAAGGCGTATCTCACCTGGACTCTCTGGCGAAGAATACCGCCGCCTTTTTTAGAATTTCACGCTCCAGTTTGAGCTCGGCATTTTCAGCCCTGAGTCGCGCCAGTTCACTATCGTCTTTAGAGACTGGCCGTCGCTCGGGAGAGCTTAATGGATGGCCCTTGCGAGAGGCATCGACCCAGTTATCCAAGGTCTTCACGGGGATCTCAAGTTGTCGGGCAGCCTCGGTTCTCCCGAGCGTTTGCGCCAAGGCAACAGCTTGGATTTTGAACTCTTCGGTGTAGCTGCGATAGGTTTTGATAGACATGGCAACCTCCAAGTGAACGATTGAAGTATCGCTTCTTGGCGTCCGTTGTCACGGGACAGGCCCACCAAGTCCTT
>NZ_JBWXNG010000045.1:0-1373 GCF_056627435.1 Pseudomonas sp. 2 | reverse complement strand
GGGACTGTCAGATTTTTTGTGTGCGGGCGATTAACGCCCGTCACCTGACGGACAGTGAAATCACCAGGTTGGCCTGATGAAACGATCGCCGTAAAGGATCGCAAACTGATTCATCGCACCTTTCCAATCATTGGCCGCTCGCCCCCAATCCGTTGTGATGTTCCGTAATGCTAGCCAGATCAGCTTGGTCGCCGCATCGTCGTTAGGGAAGTGCCCACGTGTCTTGATGATCTTGCGTAGCTGAGCATTGATGCTCTCGATGGCATTTGTGGTGTAGATCACTTTGCGTATGGCCTGCGGGAACGCGAAGAACGGTATCACCCGATCCCAGGCCCTGCGCCAAGCCGCAACGATGGTAGGGTACTGTTTGCCCCAGGTGCCGGCCTCGAAATCGTTCAGAGCCTGTTCTGCAGCTTCTGCATTCAAGGCCTGGTAAATGGGCTTGAGCGCTCTGGCCAAGGCCTTACGCTTATCCCACGAAACATAATCCAGGCTGTTTCGGATCAGATGGACGATGCAGGTCTGCAGGGTCGTTTCGGAATACACGGCAGCCAGTGCTTCGGGCATGCCCTTCAGGCCATCGGTGACGGCAATCAGCACGTCCTCAACGCCTCGGTTGCGCAGGTCGTTGAACACCTTTAGCCAGAACTTGGCGCCTTCAGTGTTCTCGATCCAAATGCCTAGGATGTCCCGAGTACCGTCGGGCAACACGCCCAAAGCAAGGTAAATCGCCTTGTTACGCACCATGCCTTCGTCGCGGATCTTGACCCGCAGGGCATCGAAGAAAATCACCGGATACATCGGTTCCAGAGGGCGCTGCTGCCAGGCCCCCACCTCTTCCATCACCGCGTCGGTCACCGAACTGATGAAGTCGTGGGAAACGTCAGTGCCGTACTGTTCACGCAGGAAAGCGCTGATCTCTCGCACCGTCATGCCGCGGGCGTACATCGCGATGATCTTGTCGTCAAAGCCAGTGAAACGGCGCTCGTGCTTGGGGATCAGGATCGGGGCAAAACTGCCGTCGCGGTCACGTGGAATGTCCAGCTTCAGAGGGCCGTCGTCGGTCAGCACGGTCTTGCCGCTGGAGCCGTTACGCTGGTTCTCGCTGCCCTCAGGGCGCTCTTCACCGGGCGCGTAGCCCAAGTGGTGGCCGAGCTCCGCACCCAGTGCGCGCTCGACCAACGCTTTCTTGAAGGCCATCGAGATGTCTTGAATCGCCTCGGCGGTCATCGGGCCGCTGACGAACTGTTCAACCAGCTCTTTGGGGATGGACGGCAGGTCTTTTTTGGCCTTGGGGGCCGGGGTCTTTTTGCTAGGCATGGCATGCACCTTAAACGCATGTTAGGCCCGAACACAAAATTTCTGACAGTCCC
>NZ_JBWXNG010000044.1:0-1514 GCF_056627435.1 Pseudomonas sp. 2 | reverse complement strand
TTCATCGCGCGTGATCTCATACGCCTTGCTCAGATCCCGATTAAGCCTCCCCCCCCGTCGAATCGTTCCCGCTTACTGCATCACCACGTACCGTGATATCGCCCGCGCCCACTGTGGCGCGCACGATCTGCTCACGATCCTTGTTGTAGTTGTAACCCGAGACGTTCCAGCCGCTCTTCCCCTCCTTGCCTTTGCCGGCCTGACTGGCGTCCTGGGTGGCCGTACCGCTGTTGCCCCAGCCATAGGTGCCGCCGACGTTCAGGTAGTAGCCATGCTCCTTGTCGCTGCCAGCGATGTCGCTGAAACCGAGGGTGCCAGTATCGAGCTTGAGATTGCCGGTGTCCGAGGCGACTACGGCGCCATCGAGTTGGGTGTGTTGCTCGGTACGAATATCAAGCTGGGCTTTGGCGGTGATCGAGGTCTGATTGCCGACTCAGTTCGTGCTACCTGTGGTCTGGCCGTAGCCGGGTATACCAGCTACTCGCCGGTGCCTATAGTACAGATTCCTGCCGAGCAGTTCGTCCAGTCATGAGCGGTTTCCAGCGCAACCATTACCATACCAATTGACGAGCGAAACACAGACCGTCGACCTCCACCAGCATCAATCAGCCTCGTAATAGGGTCTCCACCATACATCCTTAACATCAGATTCAGGACACACCCATTTCGACCACTCTTCAATCAACCACTTTCTATCAATCCCACCTCTAGCTTTAACACTACTGGGTGGAAGATAAGTCAATATCAAGCCCGCTTTATATCCAGAGCTCACAATTAGGCCATATGGTCGATCGGACATACCGGTTTCAAACACCATAAAATCGACTTTACCTTCATATGACTTCGATCCGCTAACAGTGAGAACGTTACCTCGCTCAACAACCTCAGATTTTATATCAACAAGCTTTCTTCTTACATCCACTTATTTTACCTCAAGATCGTGACGCCCACTACCGTCAGCGCTTTTAGTTTGATTCATCCCAAAATCAACTTCGCCTAGGTGCTTACCATTCTTTGCGTTGACAACCTCAAAACGTCCATGCTGACTATCCAGCGCGTACAAATTTCCATCCTTCCCTAAATACACATCTCGCCCATTCAACTTAGAAAGTTTTGAATCTTTCAGCATACCATTCGCAGATACAACTTTTGCAGCCATAGCTTTGATCAGCGCGACCCGCTCACCTGGGGGCAAAAATGCCAACTCCCTCTCAAACTGAGCGACGGTCTTATTATCAGCCAAAATTGAATTGTTACTGGTCTTAGAACCTACCACACCTAGCGTGCGGCTTACAGCCTTACCAACCCCACCCAGAGCCGCCTGTTCCACACTCTCGATCAGGTACTTCACACCGACAACGTCGACACTCCCATCAAACGGCACATCCTTGTCACCGCTCGCGTGGCGCGCTTTGTCGTCTTCGTTTAGCTGGGCTATTTTGGTCGAATCAAGGCCTTTCCACCGAGCGACCAGCGCGATGGCAGCCTCTTCGTTCTTTTGGTCAATCTCATCG
>NZ_JBWXNG010000043.1:0-1516 GCF_056627435.1 Pseudomonas sp. 2 | reverse complement strand
TACGGCCACGCCGTTGAGCAGCAGGGTGCCGCTGGTTGGCAGGTTGGTGATCTTCACGCCCAGGGCGGTGGTTGGCGAGTCGATGTCGGTGACACCGAACTTGCTCCAGGTCAGGGTCTGAGTGGTGTCCTCATCGCCAGTGCTGGTGCCGCCTGTCGCGGTCGGTGCATCGTTGACCGGATTGACCACCACGGTTGCGGTGTTCGGCGTGGTCGCAACGCCGTCGCTGACGCCGTAGCTGATGGTGGCGGTGCCGTTCCAGTCAGCCTTCGGCGTGAAGGTGTAGCTGCCGTCGCTGTTCTGTACCAGGGTGCCTTGGGATGCAGGCACGGTGACGTTTACCACCGAGAGCTTGTCGCCATCCACATCGCCGGCGTTCGCCAGTAACTGGTCTTTGGTGATCCTGATCGAGTGGTCTTCGTCGATCGCCGGCAGCGAGATCGTACTGGCAGTCGGCGCGTCGTTGACCGGCACGACCTTGACGGTGACGGTGGTCACGTTGGAGGTCGCCTGGCCATCGGTCACGCTGTAGCTGAAGGTCACATCGCCGTTTACGTTGGCGGCCGGGGTGAAGATCACGTTGTGATCGGCATCCAGCGCCACGGTGCCGAGCACCTTGCCGGAATTGTCGATGATCTGCGACGGGTTGCTCGGGTCGTTGCCCTTGACCATGTTGATGGTCAGCTTGTCGCCATCGACGTCGGTGTCGTTGCCCAGCAGGGCCGGAGCCTTGATGACCAGCGGGGTATCTTCCAGCGTGGTCAGGGCAGCGGTGCCCAGCGCGACTTCAGGGTTGGTGCCCAGCACATAGTAAGTGCCGACGGTGCTGCCGTTCACGGCGGCGACCTCGACCTTGAGCTGTGCCTGGCCGCCCTGATCCCAGTAGACGATCTGGATGTCGTGTTCGCCGCCAGTGGTCAGCGTGAACTGGGTGGTGTGCGCCGTTGGCGACTGGTTGGCGTTGTAGGACGCGACGACCTTGCCGTCGATCACGACGTTGTAACCGTCGTCCGCGGTGATTTTCAGCGAGTAGGTGCCGGCGGCCATGGTGACCTTGCCGGACAGCTCGATGATGGCATCGGACGTGGTGGTCTGCGTGGTGCCGCCGTTGGCGTAGGTCAGCGACCCCTTGTCCGCACCCAGGAAGGTGTTCAGGTTGCCGGAATGACCCAGGTCGTTGCCGAACAGGCTGCCACCGCCGTAGTTCAGGGTGGTGGCGTTGAAGCTGGCATCGGCGCTGTGCGAGCCGATGAAGTCCACTGCCTGCTTGATGGTGGTCAGGTTCGGACCGTCGGTGCCTTCCTTGTAGCCGTAGTAGTTGCCCTGCAGGCTGCCGGTGAACGGGGTGTAGTGGTCAGGGTTGGCGACAGGTGCGTCGTTGACCGGATTGACGTTGATCACGACGCTGGCTGGGTTGCCCAGTGTCGTGCCGCCATCGCTTGGCTGGAAGCCAATGGTTGCGTAGTTGTTGCCGTTGGCGTTATCGGCAGGCTTGAAGGTCAGCTTGCCGTCATCG
>NZ_JBWXNG010000042.1:0-1657 GCF_056627435.1 Pseudomonas sp. 2 | reverse complement strand
CGGCAATTGCGGATGCAGCAGCACGACGGACGGTTGAGTCGCGCTGTAAACACTGGTGTTGATCGAGCGGTTGCTCACGTTAGTAGCAGTGCTCTGCACAACCACACTGCTGATGTCGTTGGACGCGGTAAGTGTGACCGTGCCACCGGCCTGGATGATTGCTGGAGCGACTGACTGATTGTCAGCTTGAACGGCAATCGGATCAGTGATGCCGTAAAAGAGTACAGGATCGAATTTCCCTACCAGCTCATTGAACGCCACAGGATCAAACGGGCCGGAGCGCGGATGCGCCTGATCGTAGGCAGCCACGTCGTCGATTAATTGATAGAACTCTTCGCCGGTAACCCAGTTGTTCGCCCCCACCTCGTGACCATCAGTTCCTGAGGCCGAGAGTGCTGCCTTGTTGGTGATATTGGTACTGGTGATAGAAAGGTCGCGGGCCGCCGAGATCAGGCTGTACTGGTTGAGGAAATCGATGCTGTTGACCGTAAGATTGCGTCCCGAGACCAATGTCGCCATCGGCGAGTCTTCACTCACCGTGCTCTCCACTGTCTGGTAGATGAACACCGGCCCACGAACGCGCGGCGACTCAGGACCATCGCAATGCTGCACACACCGGATGGTCATATAACCGTTGGTGACCTGTTGCTGCATGCTGAACGCGTCGCGCTGGTTGGTGACACTGTTCGCCGCAATACTGATGTCGCCACCGGCCTCGATACTGCCGGAGCTGTTCAGCAGGCTCTGGGCAGCGCTACCCGCGGTTGTGCCCGACACCAGCAAGTTGCCCAGGCTGTAAACATCTGCGTAGCGGTTCGTCAGGCTGTTGGCCTGAAGTTTCATGTTTCTGCCGCTGAACAGGAATCCGCGACTGCCGTCTGCGGCCATGCCGTTGAGCAAAGTCTGAGCCGTGACAGTGAGGTCCTGAGAGGCCGCAACGGTGCCGTAGTTCGCTACGTTGCCAGCCGAAACATTCAAGTCACCGGCAGACGAAATACGGCCATCGTTGGTCAGTGTGCCGCCGACACTGACAGCCGTCGTCGCGCCACCGGTGACGCTCCCAGCGCTACCCAGATCGAGCTGTGCGGCCGTCAGCGTCAGGTCGCCAAGGCTGGTCGCTCGACCGGCTCCCGTATAGGTCCCGCCCAGGGTCAGCTTCAGTGTCCCGTCACTGGCAATCAACCCATCGTTCGTCCAGTTCGCACCAGTGCCGACAAACGCCGTCGCCGCCAACAACTGCCCCGTCGCCGTCTGGGTGAAGTTATTTACGTTGATGTTCAACGTCCCAGCCTGCAACACACTGGAGTTAGTCCAACTGTCAGCATTGAGGGTCATGGCGCCGCGGGTGATGAAGCTGCCGCCCGCGTTCATGACGTTGGCGGTGGAAATCCCGAAGTTGCCGCTGCCCACATGCAGCACGCTGCCGCCTGCGTTGAGCAGGCTGCCTACGCCGAGCGCGAGGTCGGTGTTGGCGGTTTCCAGGGTGCCGTTGCGGTTGTCGAACAAGCCACCGATCTGGAACTGGGTGACGCCGCTGGTGCCCAGCGCGCGGATTTTGCCGGTCTGGTTGTCGACGCTGGCCGCCTTGATGGACAGGCTGCTGTCGCTTTCGATGATGCCCAGGCGGTTGTTCAGTGCGCCGGTCAGGCTCAGGTCG
>NZ_JBWXNG010000041.1:0-1664 GCF_056627435.1 Pseudomonas sp. 2 | reverse complement strand
GGCCCAGAGTGTGTAAAAACGCCTTCGCAAACCCTTGCTATGATTTCTGAGGATTTCATCGAAAGGATCGCCCGTGAAGCGTTTCATCCAAGGTGAACATCGAGGCCAAAGCACTCTGCTTCCCGAAAGCCTCGACGACTACGTCAGCGATACTAATCCGGTGCGCGTGGTTGACGTGTTTGTCGACGAACTCGACCTGGTCAACTTGGGTTTTGACGGCGCTATTCCTGCTGATACAGGCCGGCCTGCTTACCACCCTGAAGTTCTGCTGAAGATCTACATCTATGGCTATCTCAACCGCATCCAGTCAAGCCGACGCCTGGAGCGAGAAGCTCAACGCAATGTTGAGCTGATGTGGTTGACGGGGCGTTTAACGCCGGATTTCAAGACCATCGCCAGCTTCCGAAAAGACAACAGTAAGGCTATCCGAGGCGTCTGTCGCCAGTTCGTGGTGCTGTGTCAGCAGTTGGGATTGTTCAGTGAAAATCTGGTCGCCATTGATGGCAGCAAATTCAAAGCCGTGAACAACCGCGACCGTAATTTCACCAGCGCAAAATTGAAGCGGCGCATGGAAGAAACTGAATCGAGCATCAACCGTTACCTGGCCGCACTCGATACAGCGGATAGGCAGGAGCCCACCTCCTCCGAAGCTCAGGCGGTGCGGCTGGAAGAGAAAATCACCAAGCTGAAAGTGCAGATGAAAGAGCTTCAGGCGATTGAAATACGGCTCAACGATTCGCCAGATAAACAGGTCTCACTGACCGATCCAGACGCGCGTTCAATGATGACGCGCGGTACAGGAATCGTTGGCTACAACGTGCAAACAGCGGTCGATACTCAGCACCATTTGATCGTTGCTCATGAGGTGACCAATGTCGGCTCCGACCGAGATCAGCTCAGTTCGATGGCTAAGCAAGCGCGAGAAGTTATGGCTTCGGATACGCTTTCGGTGGTGGCTGACCGAGGCTATTTTAAAGGTGAGGAAATCCTGGCTTGTCACAATGCGGATATCACCGCGTATGTGCCCAAGCCAATGACCTCTGGAGCCAAAGCTGATGGGCGCTTCAACAACGATGCTTTTATCTATGACGCGGCGAAAAATCACTATGTATGTCCAGCTGGAGAAACGCTGATATGGCGTTTCTCCAGCATCGAGAAAGGCATGAAGCTGCATCGTTATTGGAGTTCAAAGTGTCAAGGCTGCGCCTTGAAAACGCAGTGCACACCAAGCAAGCAACGCCGTGTTCGGCGCTGGGAGCACGAGGCGATATTGGAAGAGATGCAGGTTCGGCTGAGCAACGCGCCGGATATGATGCGAATCCGCAAGCGCACGGTCGAGCATCCCTTCGGGACGCTCAAACAGTGGATGGGCGCTACGCATTTTTTGACGCGAAGGCTGGAAGGCGTTAGTGCAGAAATGAGCCTGAGCGTACTCACCTATAACATGAAGCGAGTTATGAAAATCCTCGGCACCAGCAGCTTGATGAAGGCGCTGTCGGCCTGAAAGGGTTGGCTTCGTTGCCTACCGGACATGCTAGAAGCCTCACAGAAACCTCCAAGACCATAATGACGACCGCAGGGCGTGCCGGGGGCAACTACTCACCTAACATCCGCTGGCGCTACGCGCTGACAGGGATTCCACGCGTTTTTACACACTCTGGGCC
>NZ_JBWXNG010000040.1:0-1697 GCF_056627435.1 Pseudomonas sp. 2 | reverse complement strand
ATTGCTTGGGTGTTATATGGTCAAGCCTCACGGGCAATTAGTATCGGTTAGCTCAACGCCTCACAGCGCTTACACACCCGACCTATCAACGTCGTAGTCTTCGACGGCCCTTCAGGGAACTCAAGGTTCCAGTGAGATCTCATCTTGAGGCAAGTTTCCCGCTTAGATGCTTTCAGCGGTTATCTTTTCCGAACATAGCTACCCGGCAATGCCACTGGCGTGACAACCGGAACACCAGAGGTTCGTCCACTCCGGTCCTCTCGTACTAGGAGCAGCCCCTCTCAAATCTCAAACGTCCACGGCAGATAGGGACCGAACTGTCTCACGACGTTCTAAACCCAGCTCGCGTACCACTTTAAATGGCGAACAGCCATACCCTTGGGACCGGCTTCAGCCCCAGGATGTGATGAGCCGACATCGAGGTGCCAAACACCGCCGTCGATATGAACTCTTGGGCGGTATCAGCCTGTTATCCCCGGAGTACCTTTTATCCGTTGAGCGATGGCCCTTCCATACAGAACCACCGGATCACTAAGACCTACTTTCGTACCTGCTCGACGTGTCTGTCTCGCAGTCAAGCGCGCTTTTGCCTTTATACTCTACGACCGATTTCCGACCGGTCTGAGCGCACCTTCGTACTCCTCCGTTACTCTTTAGGAGGAGACCGCCCCAGTCAAACTACCCACCATACACTGTCCTCGATCCGGATCACGGACCTGAGTTAGAACCTCAAAGTTGCCAGGGTGGTATTTCAAGGATGGCTCCACGCAAACTGGCGTTCACGCTTCAAAGCCTCCCACCTATCCTACACAAGCAAATTCAAAGTCCAGTGCAAAGCTATAGTAAAGGTTCACGGGGTCTTTCCGTCTAGCCGCGGATACACTGCATCTTCACAGCGATTTCAATTTCACTGAGTCTCGGGTGGAGACAGCGCCGCCATCGTTACGCCATTCGTGCAGGTCGGAACTTACCCGACAAGGAATTTCGCTACCTTAGGACCGTTATAGTTACGGCCGCCGTTTACCGGGGCTTCGATCAAGAGCTTCGCTTGCGCTAACCCCATCAATTAACCTTCCGGCACCGGGCAGGCGTCACACCCTATACGTCCACTTTCGTGTTTGCAGAGTGCTGTGTTTTTAATAAACAGTCGCAGCGGCCTGGTATCTTCGACCGGCATGGGCTTACGGAGCAAGTCCTTCACCCTCACCGGCGCACCTTCTCCCGAAGTTACGGTGCCATTTTGCCTAGTTCCTTCACCCGAGTTCTCTCAAGCGCCTTGGTATTCTCTACCCAACCACCTGTGTCGGTTTGGGGTACGGTTCCCGGTTATCTGAAGCTTAGAAGCTTTTCTTGGAAGCATGGCATCAACCACTTCGCGTCCTAAAGGACACTCGTCATCAGCTCTCGGCCTTGAAACCCCGGATTTTCCTAAGATTTCAGCCTACCACCTTAAACCTGGACAACCAACGCCAGGCTGGCCTAGCCTTCTCCGTCCCTCCATCGCAATAACCGGAAGTACAGGAATATTAACCTGTTTTCCATCGACTACGCTTTTCAGCCTCGCCTTAGGGACCGACTAACCCTGCGTCGATTAACGTTGCGCAGGAAACCTTGGTCTTTCGGCGTGGGTGTTTTTCACACCCATTGTCGTTACTCATGTCAGCATTCGCACTTCTGATACCTCCAGCAAGCTTCTC
>NZ_JBWXNG010000039.1:0-1780 GCF_056627435.1 Pseudomonas sp. 2 | reverse complement strand
AACTGCGGTCGGCGCATCGTTGACCGGATTGACCGTGACGGTCAGGGTCTGCGAGGTCGAGGCGTGGCTGCCGTTGCTCGATTCAGTGGCGGTCGAGGTCACGGTCAGGTTGAAGCTGCCGTTGTAGTCTTGAGCCGTCTGGATCGTCAGCTTGGACAGGTCCCACCCGGTGACCGACGTCTCGCTGTTGTTGGCGCCAGCGGTGTAGGTGTGGCCCGGGGTGCCGTCGGTCAGCACGGCGCCTTTCGGAATGCCGCTGATGACCGTGCTCAGGGTTTCCGAACCGTCTTTGTCGACCAGTGCTGGCGCGATGTTCAGGTGGATCGCAGTGTCTTCGTCACCGGTTGCAGTGGTGACGGAAAGGTTCGGTGCATCGGCCACTGCGATGACCGTGACGTTGAAGTCCAGATTAGTGCTGACAGATGCTGCAGTCGGGCCGTCTTGTGCGGTCGCGGTCAGGGTCAGCGGAACGGTGCCGCTGAAGTTTTCCGGTGCGGTGAACTTCAGGGTGCTGAGGTTCCAGGTGCTGATGTCCACCGATGCGCCGTTCGCGCCCGCGGTGAAGGTGTGCTCCGCAGTGCCGTCAGTGATGACCGATCCTTTCGGCAGGCCTTTGAGGGTCAGGGTCAGGCTTTCCGAGCCATCAACGTCGGTGCTGTGCGCATTGACGGCCGACAGCAGGATCGGTTGGTCTTCAAGGCCGGTGTTGATGTTCTGGGTGACCGAAATGTTGTCCAGAATGCCGCCCAGGGAGTTGCTGTCCGCAGCCTTGAATTCAAGGTGCGCGGTGCCATCGGCGGTGACCGGAACCTGGAAGGTGTAGGTTTTCAGGCCCAGTTCGCTGGCGTTCAGGGTGCCGATCAGGGTGGTGCCCCAGAACACGTTGATGACCGAGTTGCTCAGCGCGCCGGAGCGCGGCGAGTAGTCGACCGAAACGGTGTAGGTTTCACCGGCCTTGGCCGAGAACTCGGTCCACAGGTTGCTCGGGTCGCCTGAGTTGCGCTCCAGTTCGATGACGTGGTTGCCGGATGCCTGGTTCGGATCATTCACGCCATAGGTGCTGGCGGTGTTGATTTCCACCTGGCCGTTGGCGTTGTCGGTGTGCCACACGCCGCCGCTGAACTGGTTGACGGCGATGTTGGTGCCGGTGCCCGAGCCCTGGAAGTCGATGCCACGGCTGAAACCGCCGTCCATGCTCAGCGACGGGGTGTCGGTGACTGGCGCCACGGTGACGCTGCCATTGGCGATCGGCGAGCTCAGGACGTCCTGACCATTGGCCAGGCCGTTGTCCACTGCCTTGTAGGTGAAGTTGTTGGTACCGCTCCAGTCCGCAGTAGGCACGAAGTAGATGGTCGCGCTGTTGCCAGAGGCCGGAATGTCGGTGCTGGTCGTGATCTCGATGGTGTGGGCGGCGTCGGCGTAGAACTTGCCGTTGGCACCCAGGCTGACCAGGTTGAAGTGATCGATCTGACCGTCTGCATCGCTGCCACTCAGGGTGATGGCGATGCCGGTGTTGGTCTGACCGTCGTCTTCGTTGCCGTTGCCGAGAGCGACATTGGCGGTCGGCGCATCGTTGACCGCAACCACGGAGATCTCGCCGTGGGCCAGCACAGATTCCTTGCCGTTGACGCCGTTGCCCTTGGCGCCGGAGTCGGTGACGGTGATGTCCACGCCACGAGTGCCCGCCGCCGGGTTATCGCCCGGTGCCAGGAACTTGATCGATTCGATCAGCGCCTTGTACTGCTCGATGGTCGCGATACCGGTGATGGTGAAGCCGGTT
>NZ_JBWXNG010000038.1:0-1816 GCF_056627435.1 Pseudomonas sp. 2 | reverse complement strand
TGACCTGACCCTGACCGGCGCACTCAACAACCGCCTGGGCATCATCGAAGGCGACAGCAACCTGACCATCAAGGCCGCCAGCGTCGACAACCAGACCGGCAAGATTCGCGCCCTGGGCACCAGCGGCGTCACCCAGTTCCAGATCGGCGGCCTGTTCGACAACCGCAACGGCGCCCTGGAAACCGCCAACACCGACATCGCGCTAGGCGTAGGTAGCCTGCTCAACGCAGGCGGCAGCGTGCTGCATGTGGGCAGCGGCAACTTCGGGATTTCCACCGCCAACGTCATGAACGCGGGCGGCAGCTTCATCACTCGCGGCGCCATGACCCTCAATGCTGACAGTTGGACTAACTCCAGTGTGTTGCAGGCTGGGACGTTGAACATCAACGTAAATAACTTCACCCAGACGGCGACGGGGCAGTTGTTGGCGTCGACGGCGTTTGTCGGCACTGGTGCGAACTGGACGAACGATGGGTTACTGGCCAGCGACGGCGATTTCTCGCTGTCGCTGACGGGGACTTATGGCGGCAGCGGTCGGCTGAGCAGTAAAGGTTCGCTGGGGCTGAGTGCTGCGCAAATCAATCTGCCTTCGGTGGCGGCCATCACCGCCGGCACCACTGGCACCATCACCAGCGCAGGCAACCTGACAAACCTGGGACGGGTGTCGTCGATTGGCGGGCTGACCGTCAACGCGGCATCGATCAATAACCAGGGCACCCTGGGTGGCGGCGGCGCTCTGCGCATCAATACGGGCTCACTGCTCAACCAGTACGGCCTGATCTTCAGTGGCGGCGACATGGCGCTGCGGGTGGGCGATTTCACCAACCGATTTGCCGATGTCTATAGCTTTGGCAATATCAGCATCGCCCGCGACGACAGCAATGGCTGGGCATCGTCGATCAATAACATCTCCGCGAACATTGAAAGTGCGGGTGATCTGACGCTCGCTGCGGACCATATCGAGAACCGCAAGGATGTTTTTGAGACGACTGGCGGGTTGGTTTCTGGGGCGATCGGGGTGCAGTGTTACGCCTGCACTACCGCCAGTAATGCAGGCTCCGCCTACGTCGTTTGGGTAGAGAACTATACCTCCAGCATCGTGCAGGACTCGGCATTCGCGAGTATGACGGCAGGGCGCAATCTGACAGGCACGGGACGTGAGTTACTGAACAACGCCTCCACGATAAGTGCCAGTAACGACCTCACCTTCAACCTGCAACAGTTCACCAATCAGGGTGCATCCGTTGGTGACTACACAGTACGCCGTGCTTTCGCTGATCCAGGGAGATCCAACTCCAATATTGTGTTTTGGCGCGCCGTCATGGACTACAACGCTGCCAACGATCCTTCATACGATTCAGGGGCAAGCGGATACATAGGGGGGAATGGCTTCACGCGCCCCAATATGCATTTCTGGAACTCCAACGGCGACGAATCCATCATCAGCGTAGGTCTGCGAGCCACAGGTGGAGAGGCCGATCGCTATTTCCAGTTCGGCCCGATCAAGGTCGATACTAACGAAGCAAGATACGCATTCACCGTGCCGCACTATACCGACGGTATCCGAGTGGATGCGCCGGATGCCGTGAAGAACGCAGCATTCTTCGAAAACACCATCACCTACACGACACCCTCCACCTACGCCAACGCCGTCGTTCAGGCTGGCGGTGCCGTGCGCATCAACGCCACGCAAAACCTGACCAACAGCGTCGTTCGCGAAGGCGTGGTGGTCGGTGTTGGCGCATCAAAAATGGGTGTCACTCAGCTCAGTGGCCAGGCAGCGCCGACAGTAGTCGCTCTGAACGCCCAACTGCCA
>NZ_JBWXNG010000037.1:0-3574 GCF_056627435.1 Pseudomonas sp. 2 | reverse complement strand
CCAGACCTCCAACGAGGATCAGTTCAAGTACCTGATGAACAACGCCATCGCCAGCAAGGACGAACTGAACCTGTCCGTTGGCGTGAGCCTCACTTCGCAGCAGGTCGCGGCCCTGACCCACGACATCGTCTGGCTCGAAGAGCACGAGGTGAATGGCGAAAAAGTCCTGGTGCCGGTGCTGTATCTCGCCCAGGCAGACGGTCGTCTGGCCCCTGACGGAGCGCTCATCGCCGGCAACGACGTCACGCTGATCGCAGGCGAAAACCTCAGCAACGTTGGTACGCTGAAAGCAACCGACAACCTCGCGGCCACTGCAGGCAAGGATCTGGTCAACAGCGGCCTGATCTCGGCGGGTAACCGACTCGACGTGCTTGCGGGCAACGATGTCACCAACAAGGCGGGCGGCATCATCGCCGGTCGCGACGTCAGCGTGGCGGCGACCAAGGGTGACCTCCTCAACGAGCGCACCGTTACCAGCGCTCAAGCCAGCAACGGTTTCGTCACCACTCGCAAGGACTACGCCGATAACGCGGCGCGCATCGAAGCCGCGAACGACCTGACGGTTACCGCGGGGCGCGACCTCACCAACAGTGGCGTCCTGCAAAGCGGGCGCGACATGGCGCTGAGTGCCGGGCGCGACGTCAATCTGCTCGCAGCGCAGACCCAGACCGTGTTCCAGGCCGGTAGCGGCCTGTCCAACTCAAGCACCACCCAGACCGGCAGCCTCGCCAGCGCCGGGCGCGATCTCTCGATCACCGCAGGCCGCGACGTGACCGCCATCGCCAGCCAGATCGATGCCAAGCGTGACATCGCCATCGCAGCAACCGGCGACCTGACTTTGGCCTCGGCAACCGATGAAGACCATTCATATGCCAAGAGCAAAAAGGTCACGGCCCAGCAAGATCATGTCAGGCAGGTTTCGACCAGTGTCACTGCCGGTGGCGACGTTTCTCTGAAGGCTGCTAACGATCTGAATGTCATCGCAAGTACCGTGAAGGCGACGGGGGATGTTGGCCTGGAAGCTGGGCAGGACGTCTACGTAACGTCGGCTCAGAACGAGGATTACGCGTACTACAAGAAAAAGAATAAAGGCTCGTTCGGCCGTAGCAGTACCCGTGAAACCGAGAGTTACGAAACCAGCAACGTCGGGTCAGTGATCGATGCAGGCCACGACCTGACGATCAACGCCAGCCAGGACTCTACAGGCGCCGTGAGCATCAATGGTGGCCGTGACGTCAGCGTTATCGGCAGCCAACTCAAAGCCGGTAATGACATGCTGCTCGGTGCCACGGGTGACGTTTCCATCACCTCGGCGGCCGAGGAAAGCGGTGGTTACAGCAAGAAAACCAAATCCGGCCTGTTCGGCTTGAGTAAAAGCGGCAAGAGCCAGTTGCAGACCACCGAGACTCAGGTAGGGAGTGAGCTGCAGGCTGGCAATGATACGGTCGTCATTGCCGGGCGTGACGTGAATCTGAGCGCCAGCTCGCTCGCCGCAGGACGGGATGCAGAGTTGCATGCCGGCCTGTTGGATGACACGGGCGACATCAATCTCACGTCAGCCAGCGATTCCTCTTACAGCCATTCCGAGTCTTACAAGAGCAAGACTGCACTTTCATTGAGTGCGAACTCGGACGGCATTGGCTTTGGCGTCGGATCGTCCAGCAAGCGCGGTCACGAAGTCATTACCTCCTCCGGCGTAGGAAGTCAGGTGGTCGCTGGGCGCGATGCGATTCTCGATGCCGCCCGCGACATCAATATCGTCGGTAGTTCGGTTGACGCTCAGCAGACAGCTTCCCTAGGAGCTGGTCGAGACGTCAATGTCGTCGCAGGCCTGGATAGCAGCCAGTCCGCGGACTGGAAATCCAAAAAAGATTCTGGGCTGTCACTGACTTGGGATCGTAACGGCTTCACAGGTTTCATCGGTGATACCACCGTCAAGGACGTCACTGCGCATGGTGGCCAGACAGCCGCTGCCAGTTATGTGGCGGGCGGTAATGTCAGTGTCGACGCGGGCCGGGACGTCAGCGTGCAGGGCTCGGACGTGTATGCCGACAACAACCTCAACGTCAAGGCCGGTCGTGATATCCGGATCGATGCGGCGGCTGAAACCGACTCGCAAGGATCCAGCCATAGCGTTACCAGCAATGGGGCCTCGGTCACTGTCAACCATAACTACGGCAACACGGTCGACGCGTTGAAAAACGTCGGCAAAGGCGATGACCTGGTCAGCCAGGTATCGAGCGTTCTGAAGGCGGCTGATACCGTCGATCAGTTCTTCCGTGGCGCAACCATGGATGGCAGCACCGGTAACAAGCAGCAAAGTGAAAGCCTGACCAATACAGTGGTCAGCAACCGCGCTTCCACGCTTAACGCAGGCAACGACATCTCTCTGGAGGCTGGCAACGATGTGACGGTGCGAGGCAGTGCGTTACAGGCTGGTCGTGACATCAACGTCAAAGGCCGTGATATCACCCTTGATGTCGCCAAAGGCAGCCAAATATCGGCGGGCGAGCAGAACCAGAGCAAAGGCGGCATCGTCGGTGGTACCACCGGTGGCTTCAAGGTGGGCATCGGCGGCAGTAGCGGTATCGCCACACAGGATGCGAATCAGGGCACCTCGGGAGCGGCCGAGTTGTCGGCAGGGCGCAATGTCAATCTGCAGGCATCCAACGATCTGAGTCTGATTGGTACTCGAATCAACGCTGACCGCGACATCAACCTCAAGGCTGGCAATGATCTGAACATCCGCGCTGCGCAGAACGATTCAAGCAGCCAGGAAAGCCGTCACAGTGGTGGAGGCGAAGTCGGTTTGACAGCAGGGCAGGGAGGCATAGGCGTCTACGCCAGCGTCAATCTGGGTCGGGGTAATCTCGACCGAGAAGCCGCTAAGCAGCAGGAAGCTTATCTCTATGCCGGTAACACGCTGGGCTTTGAGAGCGGTCGAGACACCACCGTGGCCGGTGCAACGCTGCACGGCGATAACGTGATCGGCAAAGTCGGGCGCGACCTGACCGTCTCTTCCGTACCGGACACTGGCAAGGTGACGGGCAAAGAGTTCGACGTCAGCGCAACGGTGACAGTGGGCTATGGGGGTAGCGTGAGTGGTTCGGTCGGCTACGGCCAGACCACAGGCAGCACGAACTGGGTCGGCAATCAGACCTCGATCACCGCCAAAGACCAGCTTGATATTCGTACCGAGCAACACACCCAACTCGATGGCGCCGTAGTTGCCTCGGACACCGGCAATCTCAAGCTTGATACTGGCACCCTTGGTTTCAGCGATATCGCAGGCAGCGACAAGGAGCATGGCTACTACCTGAACGTCGGCGGCACCTATGGCTGGGGCAACAGCGGTACGGCCACCCAGGACGCCAGTCAGGCCGGCAAAGGCAAGGAGGGGGAGAGCGGCTGGAACGTCTCGGGTTACAACTACAACAAGGATCGTGAGCAGATCGTGCGCGCCACAGTGGGCGCGGGCGATATCACCGTACGTGATGATGCCCAAAGCGGGAACGATTCGACGGCTGGTCTTAATCGGGATCTGAGCAAGGCATATGAGATCACGCGTGATGAT
>NZ_JBWXNG010000036.1:0-3772 GCF_056627435.1 Pseudomonas sp. 2 | reverse complement strand
CGGAACATCGCCGGAGTGAGGGAACCTCGACGAAGTCGAGGCCAAACCAGGAGCAGGACCCCTTGGTTACTTGGGGGTCTTTTCCAAGTAACTCGACGAAGTCGAAACAGATCTGACGTTAGGAAGAGCGCTTTTGACTTTGATCTTGATCATCAGCACCACCACAAAAATCCGATAAACACCCCATCCCAACATCTACCTCAAAAAGACAAAACATCGCACAGCCCCACCAACCACAACGCCCCGCAAGCATCTAAACTCCACTCACTCCAAAACGGCATCTGGTGAGTAATATCGCTGCAGCCACGGTCTCAGGACAGCATCCATCAGGTCTGCTCGATGAACGACAAATACACCCCCCACAACTGGGCGCCCCACGAGCGGCCGTCGATCCCCGGATCGCCGTCCACGCCGCTGCACTCCACCCCCAAGCGCTGGGCGTTCGCCCTGGTCGGCGTGATCGTCGCCCTGACCGGCGGGCTGGGCAATGCGCTGGTGGTCGCCAACCTGCAATACCTGCAAGGCGCACTGGGCGCGACCCAGGCCGAGATCGCCTGGCTGCCGGCCGCGTACGTCATGACCAACGTCTCGATCAACCTGCTGCTGGTCAAATTCCGCCAGCAGTTCGGCCTGCGCGCCTTTACCGAAGTCTTCCTGCTGCTCTACGCACTGGTCACCTTTGCCCACCTGTTCGTCAACGACATCAACTCGGCCATCGCCGTGCGCGCGGCCCACGGCATGGTCGGCGCGGCGCTCAGTTCGCTGGGCCTGTACTACATGATCCAGGCCTTCCCGCAAAAGTGGCGCATGAAAGCCTTGGTACTCGGGCTGGGCACCGCGCAACTGGCCACGCCGTTGGCACGACTGGTTTCCGAAGACCTGCTGCAGATCGCCGAATGGCGCGGCTTGTACCTGTTCGAACTGGGCATGTGCCTGCTGTCACTGGGCTGCGTGCTGATCCTCAAACTGCCACCGGGCGACCGTTTCAAGGCCTTTGAGAAGCTCGACTTTCTGACCTTCGCGCTATTGGCCTCAGGCTTCGCTGCTCTGTGCGCGGTGCTGTCGCTGGGGCGCATCGAATGGTGGCTGGAAGAGCCCTGGATCGGTATCGCCCTGGCCTGCGCCATTGCGCTGATCGTGATGGGCATCTGCATCGAACACAACCGCACTCGCCCGCTGTTGATCACCCGCTGGCTGGGCAGTGCTCGGATGCTGCGGTTCGCGCTTGGCGTGCTGCTGACCCGCCTGGTGCTGTCCGAGCAGGCCACCGGTGCCGTGGGTTTTCTGCAGGGCATGAACCAGGGCACCGAGCAGTTGCACACCCTGTACTTCTTCATGCTGCTGGGCAGTGTCGCGGGGCTGGTGGTGAGCGCCATGACCATCCACCCGCAGCACCTGTTCAAGCCGCTGATTATCTCGCTGGCGCTGATCGCCATCGGCTCGACCATGGACAGTTTTTCCACCAGCCTGACCCGCGGCCCGCAGATGTATTTCAGCCAATTCCTGCTGGCCTTCGGCGGCACCTTTTTTCTCGGCCCGACCCTGGTGCTGGGCATGAGCGGGGTATTGAGCAACCCGCGCAACATGGTCAGTTTTTCGGTGATGTTCGGGATCGCGCAAAACGTCGGCAGCCTGATGGGCTCCGCGTTGCTGGGCACTTTTCAGGTCTGGCGCGAGAAGTTTCATTCCGCGCATATCGTCGAGCACGTGACCCTGCTCGACCCACAGGTTCAGGCGCGTCTGCAAAGCTCCAGCAATGCCTATATCTCGGCCATCGCCGACCCTTCGAGCCGAACCAATCAAGGCATTCGGGCACTGGCCACGGCCGCGACCCGCGAGGCCAACACCCTGGCCTATAACGACGTGTTCATGCTGATCGCCCTGATCGCGGTCCTGACCATGATCTGGATCACCAGCCGCGCCACCTGGCTGTGGATCACCACCGAACCGGTCGCGCCGTTCACCCCGGCCCCGGCACCCTCTTCTTCCGTTCAACCAAGCGGCGTACACCCTACATGACTGAACCGAACAAGCCTGCGGGCGAGCCTTCTCCACGCGCCACTTCCGAGGCGCCATCGCCCGCTGCGAATCCGGCGCCTTCGGCAGGACCGGCCCCGGCACCGGCGACCATGCCTGCCACCAGTCAGCCCCGCTCGGCGAAGATCCGCCTGGTGTCGTCGATCCTGTTCGGCGGCGTGGCCCTGGCCGGGGTATTGGTCGTGCTGTACGCCTGGCAACTGCCGCCGTTCAGCAGCCCCATTGAAAGCACGGAGAACGCGCAGGTCCGCGGCCAGACCACGATTATCGGGCCGCAGTTGAGCGGTTATGTGTACGAGGTGGCGGTGCAGGATTTTCAATGGGTCAAGCAGGGTGATCTGCTGGTGCGCATCGATGACCGCATCTATCAGCAGCATCTGGATCAAGGGCTTGCGCAACTGGGCATTCAAAAGGCCGCGCTGGACAACAACCTGCAACAGCGCCGCAGTGCCGAGGCGACCATCGTGCAGCGTCAGGCCACGGTGGCCAACGCCCAGGCTCAGAGCGAAAAGGCCGCCGCCGACCTGCGCCGCAGCAGCGCGCTGGTGACCGATGGTTCGGTGTCGAAAAGCGAACTGGACGTGACCCGCGCCGCCGACGCCCAGGCCCGCGCCGCGTTGGCCGAAGCGAAGGCAACGCTGGAAATCGCCCGTCAGGATCTGCAGACGGTGATCGTCAACCGCGGCTCGCTGGAGGCCTCGGTGCAGAACGCCGAAGCGGCCATTGAGCTTGCGCGGATCGACCTGAGCAACACCCGCATCACCGCCCCCCGCGACGGCCAGCTGGGGCAGATCGGCACGCGTCTGGGTGCTTACGTCAACTCGGGCGCGCAATTGATGGCGCTGGTGCCGAAACCGCGCTGGATCATCGCCAACATGAAGGAAACCCAGATGGCCAATGTTCGGCTGGGGCAGCCGGTGACCTTCACCGTCGACGCCATGGAAAACCGCAAGATGCGTGGGCGCGTGCAGCGGATTTCGCCAGCAGCGGGGTCGGAGTTCAGCCTGTTGCCGGCGGATAACGCCACCGGCAACTTCGTCAAGATCGCGCAGCGGATTCCGGTGCGGATCACGGTCGACGATGATCAGGACGGGGTGGAGCGGTTGCGGCCGGGGATGTCGGTGGTGGTGAGTATCGATACCAGCCAGGACGGGCCGGTGCCGCCGGACCCGGTGGATGGGGCTGTCGATGCTGGGCGCTGATTGTTGTGCGGGGTTTTGTGAGCTGATCCGTTTGCGGTGGTGACGCTGATTTGTTCTGGCTAACGCCAGAGCTGTTTCAAGATCAAAGGCGCTCTTCCTAACGTCAGACCTGTTTCGACTTCGTCGAGTTACTTGGAAAAGTCGGAATGCCGCACCACCCCCAAGTAACCAAGGGGTCCTGCTCCTGGTTTGGCCCGACTTCGTCGGGTCCCCTCTCTCCGGTCTCGCTCCGTGGGCCCGGCGCGAAGGGCCATCCATGGCCCAACGCGCCTCTCGCCGCATCCATGCGGCTCGACCCACTCCGCGAGACCTCCGTTCGGCCTGCACCCAAGTCGCGATTTGTGTCGTCTGGGATATGTGCACACGAAGATCAAAAGCTAAATCAGAAGCACGAGGGCGTGCCCTCCGTAGCAGCACGGCTTACCGGCGGGGCGATCTTGAGGGCGACCCGCGGACAAGCCCGGCTGCTACGGGACAGAGTTCACCGCACGCTCTTGATCTGGCTTTTGATTTTGATCTTCATGCGCGACAGC
>NZ_JBWXNG010000035.1:0-4225 GCF_056627435.1 Pseudomonas sp. 2 | reverse complement strand
TGCCGCTTGGCCCACTCCGCGAGACCTCCATTCAGCCTGCACCCAAGTCGCGTTTTGTGGTGTCTGAACTTTTTGCGCACAACGATCAAAAGCAACGGCATGGTGTCACGCGATCTGCTGCTGATTCTGCCCGGAGGGCGTGGGAGCCCGGCTTGCCGGCGATCTGCCGGGAACCGGCAGCAAATCCGGTGCATGCGGTGTGCCTGACACGGCCAGGGTGAATGGTTTTGCTGCCGCTGCGCGCCAGATCGCGAGCAAGCTTGCTCCCACGCCCTCCGGGCAGAATCAAGAGCAGATCGCACCACACCAAACCGTTGCCGTTGCCGTTGCCGTTGCCGTTGCCGTTGCCGTTGCTTTTGATCTTCGAGCGCAAATCTCCCAGACGCCACAAATCGCGACTTGGGTGCAGGCCGAACGGAGGGCTCGCGGAGTGGGTCGAGCCGCATGGAGGCGGCGAGAGGCGCGTGGGCCATGGATGGCCCTTTCGCGCCGGGCCCACGGAGCGGGACCGAAGTGAGGGAAGTCCGACGAAGTCGGACCCAAACCAGGAGCAAGACCCCTTGGTTACTTGGGGGTCTTTTCCAAGTAACTCGGCGGAGCCGAAACGCTTCTGCCGTTAGGCAGAACCCTGCGCCAGATCAATCACCTCAATCTCGAATGCCAGACCAACCGCTCTAGACCGCCCTATAAGACCCGCAACATTACTGTCACATTGCAGGATTAGGCTCCCTCGACATACTTGGTTACACATCTGCATCAGCCAGCAGGAGCCGTGATGAGCGAAAAACCAGAAGAGCCGTCCAAGCCGTCCGCCAGTGTCCACCCCACCGACTCCCCCACCGACAGCAGCCGTCGCCGATTCCTCGGCGGCGTGGCCGTGCTCGGCGCAGGCGCTGCAGTCAGCGGCGTAGTCAACGCCGCTGAAACGTCCGCCAAAGGCAAACCCAGCCACCTGGAAACCAGCCTCAACGGCCCGGCACTGGACAAGGCCCTGCACGACCACGTCAAGAACATCGTGGTGATCTACGCCGAAAACCGCAGCTTCAACAACCTCTTCGCCAACTTCCCCGGTGTGGAAAAACCGCTGTCGGCGGTCAAGCCCGAACACTATCAACAGCGCGACCGCGACGGCAAAGTCCTGGAAACCCTGCCCTCCTGCTGGGGCGGCGTGTGCCAGATCGGCCCGCAGAACATCGACGGCGTGACCTACGCCACCGGCGTGCAATACCAGGAAAACCTGCCCAACGCGCCCTACGCGCTGAAGGGCCCGAGCGGCGAAGACCTGCCCCTGAGCGTGGTCACACGCGATTTGTGGCACGTGTTCTACCAGAACCAGATGCAGATCAACGGCGGCAAGAACGACGGTTTCGTCGCCTGGGCCGACTCAGGCGCCCTGACCATGGGCCACTACAGCCAGAGCCAATATTCCCTGCGCCTGTGGGACGTCGCCCGCGAGTTCGTGCTCTGCGACAACTTCTTCCAGGGCGCTTTCGGTGGCTCGTTCCTCAACCACCAGTACCTGATTTCGGCCAGGGCGCCGTTCTACCCGGACGCGGCCAACTCCCCCGCCAAATCGCAGATCGCCACCCTGGAAAGCAGCGATCCGCTGGACTACCGCTTGAAACCTTTGGACAAGTCCCCGGCCAGCGCCATGACCGGCCCGCCCCAGTTCGGCCCCAGCCTGCTGACGCCCGACGGCTACGCGGTCAACACCATGGCCCCGCCCTACTGGCCGACCTGGCTGCGCGACAAGGACAAACCCGAGTACTCGCAGCCTAACCTGGCCAACGTGCTGGTGCCACAGAGCCACGACCACATCGGCGACAAGCTGTCGAAGAAGAACATCGACTGGGCCTGGTACGCCGGCGCCTGGCAGGTCACGCTGGACGAGTACAAGGACTCGGCGGGCATCCCCAAGATCCCTAACTTCCAGTACCACCACCAGCCGTTCAACTACTTCAAGAATCAGGGGCCGGAGCATCCGGAGGAGCGCAGCAAGCGCCTGCGCGATGGCGGCCTGGGCGATGAATCGAGCACCAACAAGTTCCTCGCCGACGCCGAAGCGGGCAAGCTGCCAGCAGTGACCTTCTATAAACCCCAGGGCAACCTCAACCTGCACGCCGGCTACGCCGATGTCGCCTCGGGCGACCGCCACATCGACCGGGCCATCAAGGTGCTGCGTAACAGCCCGCAATGGAAAAACATGGTAGTGGTCGTCACCTTCGACGAAAACGGTGGTTGGTGGGACCACGTGGCGCCGCCCAAGGGTGACCGCTGGGGCCCGGGCACGCGGATTCCGGCCATCGTCATTTCGCCCTTCGCACGCAAGGGCACGGTCGACCACACGGTCTACGACACGGCGTCGATCCTGCGCCTGATCACCCGCGTACACGGCCTTGAAAAGCTCGACGGCCTGGTCGAGCGCGACAATGCCATGACCGCACGTGGGCAGGCGCCGATGGGCGATCTGACCAACGCGCTGCACTTCCCGGTCTGACAGACGCGCACGTTGCAGAACGTTACCGAGACGTTCTGCAACGCTTGGCCCGTTGACCCGAACAGTCGCCGGGTATTCCTTGCAAGGCTCCATCAACAAGCAAGGAAGCGACACCATGAAAACACTCACGCCCAACTACACACCGCAATGGCGCACCGTCACCGAACTGCTGGTGGTGCACTGCTCCGCCACGCGCCCCACGCAAGACATCGGGGTGCGGGAAATCACCCAATGGCACCTGCAGCGCGGCTTCGACACCGTGGGCTACCACTACGTCATCCGCCGCGATGGCACGCTGGAAACCGGCCGTCCTGAAAACGCCATCGGCGCGCACGTTCGAGGGCATAACGCTAACTCGATTGGTGTGTGCCTGATCGGGGGCGTGGACACTGCCGGCAAACCGGCCAACAACTTCACCGCGGCACAATTTTCGGCCTTGCACCGGCTGTTGGGTCAGCTCAAATCCCGACATCCGGACGCGCGCGTCTTGGGCCATCGTGACTTGTCACCGGACTTGAACGGTGACGGCAAGATCACCCCCAACGAATACATCAAGGCCTGCCCGTCATTCGACGCGGCCCAGTGGCTGGCCACCTACTGAAACCTTGTGCTGCACACGCTGCCTGAACAGGCTTCAGGCAGCGTCCGACCACACACATCCGCCGAAAATGAGCGCCGATCTGTGCATATACAGCCCTGTTTCGCCTGCTTAGAGTGACCACGTCCTACAGCACAAACAGGAGAGTGCCATGCCCACGACGCTGCAATTTCAACAGGTCGACGTCTTTTCCAGCGCCCCGACCCAAGGCAACCCGCTGGCGGTGGTAATTGGCGCCGAAGAATTGAGCGACGCGCAAATGGCCGCGTTCGCCCGCTGGACCAACCTCAGTGAAACCACCTTCCTGCTGCGCCCGACCCACCCTGAAGCGGACTACCGCGTGCGCATCTTCACCACCGCCCGCGAGCTGCCGTTTGCCGGGCATCCGACGCTGGGCACCTGCTCGGTGTGGCTGGACAGTGGCGGCCAGCCCAAGGGCGAAGAAGTGGTCCAGGAATGTGGCGTGGGATTGGTGCGCATCCGCCGCGACGGCGCCCGCCTGGCCTTCGCCGCCCCGCCATTGGTACGCAGTGGCGCCGTGGAAGCCGAACTGCTGCAGACACTCGTCAGCGGGCTGGGGCTCAAGCACGAGCAAGTCATCGCCAGCCAGTGGGTCGACAACGGACCCGGCTGGGTGGCGGTCATGGTGTCGAGCCGCGAAGAAGCGCTGGCCGTACGCCCGGACTACTCGCAACTCAAGGGCCTCAACGTCGGCATCGTCGCCCCGTGGATCGGCCCTGACGCCGAAGCCGACTTCGAAGTCCGCGCCCTGACCGGCGACATCAACGCCGAAGACCCGGTCACCGGCAGCCTCAACGCCAGCCTCGCACAATGGCTGATCCCCGCAGGCCTGGCCCCGAGCCGCTACACCACACGCCAAGGCACCGTCATCGGCCACCGCGGCCAAGTCAGCATCGAACAGATCGGCGAACGGATCTGGGTCAGCGGCCAAGTGCAGAAATGCATTGGCGGAACCGTCACGTTGTAACCGACGACACCACTATCCCGTAGCAGTCCGGCTTGTCGGCGGGGGCGCCCTCAAGATCGCTCCCGCCGGCAAGCCGTGCTGCTACGGAGGGCATCGCCCTCGCGCTCTTGATCTGGCGTTTGATCTTCGAGCGCAAAACTCT
>NZ_JBWXNG010000034.1:0-6534 GCF_056627435.1 Pseudomonas sp. 2 | reverse complement strand
TTTTGCGTTGTCTGGACTGGCGATGCATGAAGATCAACAGCAACAGCAACAGCAACAGCAACAGCAACAGCAACAGCAACAGCAACAGCATCGCGAGCTTCGCTCCCTCCCACAATTGAGATTTGTATTGTTCGCAGGACCTGCCATGGATCTCGGATTGAAGAGCGCTCTCAGTAACGCTCACCGATTCCAATGTGGGAGGGAGCGAAGCTCGCGATGCCGTTGATCTTGTTTTTGATCTTCGAGCGCAAATCTTCCAAACGACACAAATCGCGACTTGGGTGCAGGCTGAATGGAGGTCTCGCGGAGTGGGTCGAGCGGCATGGATGCCGCGAGAGGCGCGTTGGGCCATGGATGGCCCTTCGCGCCGGGCCCACGGAGCGAGGCCGGAGTGAAGGAAGTCCGACGAAGGAGGACCCAAACCAGGAGCAATGGTTTGGTTACTTTGCCGAAACAAAGTAACTCGGCGAAGCCGAAACAGGTCTGGCGTTAGCCAGAACGCTCTTGCTCTGCTTTTGCCTCTGCAGTTCTCCAAAAACCACCTTTTTGAAAAAAACTTCAAGCAGGCTATTGACTTAGGTTCGGCACCTGCGTAAATTTCGCGGCCTCAGCGAAGCAAAGGGTGATTAGCTCAGCCGGGAGAGCATCTGCCTTACAAGCAGAGGGTCGGCGGTTCGATCCCGTCATCACCCACCATCGTTGAGCAGCTTCAACAAGCTGGTAACAAATGCTGAAGGCTACTGAGATTCAGCAGGACGAAAAGTCCACCACTGCGCAGCGGTAGTTCAGTCGGTTAGAATACCGGCCTGTCACGCCGGGGGTCGCGGGTTCGAGTCCCGTCCGCTGCGCCATATTTTCCAGAGCTGATCTCGGTCAGGTCTGAGATTGAAAGCCAAGGCCTTCAATCAGTGTTTTACGAAGTATGCCCACGGGCATGTTTCAACAGAGTTAAACAGATGAAAATCTGTGCGACACGCAGCGGTAGTTCAGTCGGTTAGAATACCGGCCTGTCACGCCGGGGGTCGCGGGTTCGAGTCCCGTCCGCTGCGCCATACATAGCATCAAGGCCCTTGAACTCCTTGATGCGACAAAGAAAGCGACCTTAGGGTCGCTTTCTTTGTGCCCACTTAAAACTCCCCACCTCGGGCCCGCAATGTCACTGCATGTCAGCTAGGCTTGGTCGCTTCCGGTATCGAGGGAGCGGTGGATGTCAATGAGCTTCGACGTGTTGAAGCGAGAGGGGTAAAGGTTCCGCGCCGCTCGGCCGCCGCATGCAGCACGGCCAACTCTGTGTCGGAGAGCTGGCTGCCTCGCCTGCTGATCGAAGGTGACGATGTCGAGGAAGCGCTACTCATCTTGCGCTCATAATCCATGCTCAGTTTTTGTACCCGAGTGGTGAGGCCAGCCCCGGACCAGCTTCGGTTGCCATGCAGCACGTAGCCGGAAATACGAGCCTCGTCCACCAGACTCAGCAGGTCGTCGGGGAAGTTCTGCACAGAGACCGAACTGAATTCGCCTAGACGTCCCGGCGCAATGACAGTGGCGGGCAGGTTGCTGGTCATGTCCGATTTGGGGTTGCCTTCATCGGAGCCGTGATGCACCAGATTCCAGTGTTCAGGTTGGTGAGCGCTGTGCAACTTAAGCAGGTCGCCCCGTAGACTGCTATTGATTTCGTTCTTGATTCGCTGTTCGAGTGTGGTGCTGAAGTCTTCGGCCGCTGAGCTCTGTCGTAGACCGATTCTAGCCCCCTGGCCCAACGTACCGGCCGCACCTAAACGGGTGGGTTGTTCATCGAGGCCCGGTGGTTTGATGGACGATCGGCGCCGACCCTGCTCCGGAGCATCTTTCCATTTCGGCATGACGAACAACAGATCGTAATCCGCCGTGAAGAATTTCTGAGGGCTCGCGCTTTCTTTCATGGTCGAAGGTGTCAGCGCTTCGACAGGTTTACCTTCATGCAGGATCCGGTAATTGCCTTCCGACGTTTTTATGGCCGCGAAGGCAACAGGCGGATTCGTGGTGGAGGTTATTGCGATGTTGTTGGGCGACGAAGCCGTTCTCTGAACGAGGCCACACTGTGTCAAATAGTCAAAACGTTCTTGGGACAATTCCAGAGGAGCCTTGGCCACCAGGCCTCTTTCGATGATTGATGCGATTCCGGCATTGGCATCCCTGATCTGCTCAGGTGTGGTCGCGCCCTTGCCACTCAGCGCCTGGTCTACCGGAATCAGGCCATATAAAGGGCCGACGGTTGAGCTTTTGCCTTTGATTTCCAGACCTTTGGTGGGGTGCCCAGCCTCAATCAGCTGCGCGTTATGAGGGTCTACGGGGCGAAATGCGATGACGCATTCATTGGTTCTCGCGATGTCATGCAGTTTCAACAGATGCTCAGCGCAAATGCCGGTCTTGTTCCGGACGCTGGCGATGTCGTCCGCCAAGAGCTTCTTCTGCTGTGCGGGATCAATAACCCGTTTGCTTTCAGAGGCCGTTGAGCTTGCTGCACCGAAGGTGAATGTCGGGTTGAACAAGCTGACTGATTGGCTAGGGGGGATACTTGGCATAGCGGCTCGAATGGGTTGGACGATGCCATTGAGTGGCGGCGCAAGGTATTAGGTTCCCTGCAGCCCCCTTGGTGAGCGCGTTCGCTGTGAAATGGACGTTAATGCGCTGCTGCAGACCATGCAGATAAATGCCATTATTGGCGGCTTGTTTGAAGCGTCGCTGATTTCGAATCTGGAGAGCTGGACCATGGGCATGAACCAAACGATCACTGTGATCCCACCGGGCGTACCGTTGACGGGGCATGTCGCGCCACCTGGCTCCAAATCGATCACCAACCGCGCGCTGCTGCTGGCGGCGCTGGCCAAGGGCACCAGCCATCTGCGCGGCGCGCTCAAGAGCGATGACACCCGGCACATGTCCAATGCCCTGCGGCAGATGGGCGTGACCATCGAAGAGCCGGACGATACCAGTTTCGTGGTCACCAGCAGCGGCACCTTGCAGGTACCCGAAGGCCCGCTGTTTCTGGGCAACGCCGGTACTGCCGTGCGTTTCCTGACCGCCGCAGTGTGCACGGTCGCTGGCACCGTCACCCTCGACGGCGACCACTATATGCAGAAGCGCCCCATCGGCCCGCTGCTCGAATCCCTGCGCAAGGGCGGCCTGAGCGCCGAAAGCGCCACCGGATGCCCGCCGGTGGTGGTGCAGGGCACAGGCTCGATCAAGGCCAATCGTTTCGAGATCGACGGCGGCTTGTCCAGCCAGTACGTGTCTGCGCTGCTGATGGTCGCGGCCTGCGGCGATGCGCCGATCGAAGTGGCGCTGACCGGCAAGGAAATCGGCGCACGGGGTTATGTCGATCTGACCATCGCCTGCATGCGTGCCTTCGGTGCCGAAGTCGAGGTGGTGGACGAAGCGCTGTGGCGCGTGTCGCCGACCGGTTATACCGCGTGTGATTACTACATCGAGCCTGACGCCTCGGCCGCCACATACCTGTGGGCCGCCGAAGCGCTGACCGCCGGCAAGATCGACCTGGGCGTGGCTGCCGAAGCCTTTACCCAGCCCGATGCCAAGGCGCTGGAGGTGATCGCGCAGTTCCCGAATATGCCGGCGGTGGTCAACGGCTCACAGATGCAGGACGCGATTCCTACGCTGGCCGTGCTCGCGGCCTTCAACGAAACGCCGGTGCGCTTCGTCGATCTGGCCAACCTGCGGGTCAAGGAGTGCGACCGCGTTCAGGCGCTCTACGATGGCTTGAATCAGGTGCGTCCGGGCCTCGCTTCGGTCGAGGGCGACGATCTGCTGGTTGCCGCCGACCCGGGCCTTGCGGGCACCAGCAGCACCGGGCTGATCGACACCCATTCCGACCACCGTATCGCCATGTGTTTTGCCCTGGCGGGCCTGAAGGTCTCGGGCATCCGTATTCAGGACCCGGACTGCGTGGCCAAGACGTATCCGGGCTACTGGCGTGCGCTTGAATTCCTTGGCGTGCGTCTGGAAACCGGCGAGCTCTGATCGCAGCTATCGGCAGGCTGGAAACGACCGTCAGTCGATTTCCGGCCTGCTGCGGATGATCGTGGGGCGATAGCGTCGTCTGGCCATACATCGCCGGAAAAACCCTGCCCAAGGCGCCGCGCGGGCAGGGGCGGGGCGCTGGAACCCTCGATGTATCCACATCCTTGCAAACTCTGCGTTGATCCAGCGCCAGCCTTGTTGCAGACTTGTCGGCGTTTTGTGCGGTCCACTGTTCTGTCGGCCCTTTTCCCAGGATGTTTGATGTCTAAATTATTGAGTTTTCGTACCGCATGCTGGGTGATCACCTTGCTGGCCGCCGCAGGCTGTTCATCGAAGAAGCAGGCTATCTACGAGCACGAAAACTTCGATGACGCCGGAACCTTCTCGCGCAACTACCCGGTTTCCGATGCCGCCACCTGTGAGGCAGGCCGCCGTGCACTGCTCAGCCAGGGCTACATCATCACCAGCAACGATCCGAAGATGATCAGCGGTCACAAGAGCTTTCAGCAGACCGGCGAGACCCACATGGAGATCAGCTTCAACGTGGTCTGCGCCTCCGATGGCAGCTCGGACACCAAGGCCACCATGTTCGCCAACGCCCTGCAGGATCGCTATGCGCTGAAGAAGGTGAACAACTCGGCGAGCCTGGGTGTGGGCGTGTTGGGGTCGGTGTCGATGCCGATCGGTTCGACCGACGACTCGATGGTCAAGGTCGCCAGCGAGACAGTGGCGTCTTCCAAGTTCTACGATCGTTTCTTCGCCCTGGTGGAAAACTTCCTGCCGACCGAAGTGAAGAAAGCGGCACACATCGAGGAAAAACCCAAGGCCGAACTGGGTATGCCTGAGCCGAGCGCCAAGGCTGCGCCTGCGACTGAGCAGAAGCCGGCCGCCGAGGCCAAAGCGCAGGAAGCCCCGGCGCCTGCGCCAGCGGCGTTGGCAACGCCCGCCACCCAGCCAGCAACGACCACCGAACAGGGCAGCGAACCGATGCCTGCGCCCGCAGAGGCGGAGCCAGTGAAAGTCGAATCGCCAGCGCCTGCCGAAGCAGCACCGGCCGCCGCCACCGAGCCAACGCCTGAGGCCACCCCGGCGCAGTAACCAGTTCTGACGCCGAACGCATAACCTGTAGGAGCGACCGGGGTGGCGCTCCACTTTATTCGCGAATGATTTTCGAGGCGCCCCATCTATGTCGCCTGACCCATCTTCGCGAATGAATTCGCTCCTACAGTTGATCGGCGTTAGCCCAGGAACAATTTGTACGCCGGGTTATTGGTCTCGTCCCAATACGGGTACCCAATCTCCTCCAGCGCCTTCGGCACCAGATGCCGCTCCTCCTCCGGCACCACCAACCCCGCCACCACACGCCCATCGGCCGCGCCGTGGTTGCGGTAGTGGAACATCGAAATATTCCACTTCCCGCCCAGCTTATTCAGGAAGTTGAACAGCGCCCCCGGCCTCTCTGGAAACTCGAAGCGCAGCACCACCTCATCGCTGACCCGCTCGGAATGCCCGCCGACCATGTGCCGCAGGTGCAGTTTGGCCAGTTCGTTGTCGGTCAAATCCAGCACCGGGAAGCCCTGCGCGGTGAGGCTGGCGATCAGCGCCTTGCGCGGGTCGTTCTCCGGGTGGGTCTGCACGCCGACGAAGATGTGCGCCTCGCGGTCGGTGTGGTAGCGGTAGTTGAATTCGGTGATCTGCCGCTTGCCCACCGCCTCGCAGAACGCCTTGAAGCTGCCGGGCTGCTCGGGGATGGTCACGGCGATGATCGCTTCGCGGCCTTCGCCCAGTTCGGCGCGTTCGGCGACGTGGCGCAAACGGTCGAAGTTGACGTTGGCGCCGGACTCGATGGCGACGAACGTCTGGCCTTTGACCTCGTACTGCTCGACATACTTCTTGATCCCCGCCGCGCCCAGCGCACCGGCAGGTTCGGTGATCGAGCGGGTATCGTCGTAGATGTCCTTGATCGCCGCGCAGATTTCGTCGGTGCTGACCGTGATCACCTCATCGACGTAATCCTTGCAGAGGTCGAAAGTGTGCTGGCCGATCTGCGCCACGGCCACGCCATCGGCGAACAGCCCGACCTGCTGCAGCACCACGCGCTCGCCGTAGGCCATGGCCTGCTGCAGGCAGTTGGAATCGTCCGGCTCGACGCCGATCACCTTGATTTCCGGGCGCAGGTATTTCACGTAGGCCGCGATGCCCGCAATCAGCCCGCCGCCGCCCACCGGCACGAAGATCGCGTCCAGCTGGCCCGGATGCTGGCGCAGGATCTCCATGGCCACCGTGCCCTGGCCGGCGATGGTGTCCGGATCGTCGTACGGGTGGATGTAGACGTAGCCCTTTTCCTCGACCAGCTTCAGAGAATGCGCCAGCGCTTCGGGGAAAGAGTCCCCATGCAGCACCACCTTGCCGCCCCGCGAACGCACGCCTTCGACCTTGATCTCAGGCGTCGTTTTGGGCATGACGATGGTCGCCTTGATCCCCAGCTTCTTCGCCGCCAGGGCCAGGCCCTGGGCGTGA
>NZ_JBWXNG010000033.1:0-15476 GCF_056627435.1 Pseudomonas sp. 2 | reverse complement strand
CCATCTGCCAGCCACCCGAAATGCGTCGCCGGGAAGATGGTTCGCGAATGAATTCGCTCCTACAGGATCGGGTTAGTCGGACGTTATCCGACCCACCCGGTGAATCAGCGGTGTGTCACACCCGGCAGCACGCAGAGCATTTCGTACAACAGGTTCGCACCCAGCAGCGACGTGTTGCCGGTGGTGTCGTAAGGCGGGGACACCTCCACCAGGTCGCAGCCGATCAGGTTCAGGCCTTGGCAGCCACGGATGATTTCGATCGCCTGGATGGTGGTCAGGCCGCCGATTTCCGGGGTGCCAGTACCAGGCGCCCAGGCCGGGTCGATGCCGTCGATGTCGAAGCTCAGGTAAACCGGGCCGCCGTCGACCTTCTCGCGCACTTCGGCCATCAATGGCGCCAGCGACTTGTGCCAGCACTCTTCGGCCTGCACTACGCGGAAGCCCTGCTTGCGGCTCCAGTTGAAGTCTTCGGCGGTGTAGCCCTGAGCGCGCAGGCCGATCTGCACCACGCGGTCGCAGTCCAGCAGGTCTTCTTCGACGGCGCGGCGGAAGGTGGTGCCGTGGGCGATTTTCTCGCCGAACATGTGATCGTTGACGTCAGCGTGGGCGTCGATGTGGATCAGCCCGACCTTGCCGTGCTTCTTCTTGATCGCCCGCAGGATCGGCAGGGTGATGGTGTGGTCGCCGCCCAGGGTCAGCGGGATGATGCCGTGCTCGAGGAAGCCGTCGTAGGCCTCTTCGATGATGCGCACTGCTTCAAGCATGTTGAAGGTGTTGATTGGCACGTCGCCAATGTCGGCGACCGACAGCGAGTCGAACGGCGCAGCGCCCGTGGCCATGTTGTAAGGACGGATCATCACCGATTCGGCGCGGATTTCGCGAGGGCCGAAGCGGGTGCCAGAGCGCAGCGAAGTGCCGATGTCCAGGGGCACGCCAATAAAGGCGGCATCAAGGCCAGCGGCCGATTGCAGGTGTGGCAGACGCATCATGGTTGCGATGCCGGCGAAGCGCGGCATTTCGTTGCCGCCCAGTGGTTGGTGGAAAATCTTGTCCACGGGATTGCCTCATCGGTTGATTATTAATATGGGTAGACCTGTGGCGATTCTGCGAACCGCGCGGCCTGCGAAGAATCGCTGGGGCAAAATACTTAGTTCAGAGATTTCTGAACTATCGGGAAAATCAGGTTAAGCTTTCGCCTTGGGCTCAACCCACGATGATTCTCCCGGTATCCACATGGCCAACGCATTACCCGATCTGAAACTGCTGCGAATTTTCGTCTGTGTGGTGCGCCACCAGGGTTTCGCCAGCGCGCAGCAGGAACTGAACCTTTCCACCTCGGCGATCAGCACCTACATGAGCCAGCTGGAAGCGGCGCTGGGCATCGTGCTGTGTCATCGGGGCCGTGGCGGTTTCAGCCTGACCAGCAAGGGCGAGTTGTTTCATCAGGAAACCCTGCGCCTCTTGGGCGAGCTCGAAGGCTTCGAATTGTACGCCGCTGCGCTCAAGGGCGAACTGCGTGGGACCTTGAATCTCGGCGTGCTGGACTCGACGGTCAGCGACCGGGCGCTGCCTTTTGCCGAAGTGATCGGCGCCTACAGCGAGGAACATCCGGCGGTGCACCTGCACCTGTCGGTCATGAGCCCTTACGAATTGCAGCTCGGTGTGCTGGACAACCGCCTGGACCTGGCCATCGGCTCGTTTTCCACGCGCATGAACGGCCTGCTGTATCAACCGCTGTACCGCGAGCAGCACTGGCTGTATTGCAGCAGCCGCCACCCGCTGTTCGCCGAGCGACGCATTCCGGAGCCGGTGATTACCCAGCAGCGCATGGTTGGTCGTGGCTACTGGAGTCAGGCGGAGCTGGCGCGTCACGGTTTCAAACACAGCGCGGCGACCGTGGAAAGTATGGAGGCGCAGCTGATTCTGGTGCTGTCTGGCGCCTACATCGGCTACCTGCCGGAGCACTACGCGCAGTCGTGGGTCGATTCCGGGCATCTGCGGGTGTTGCTGCCGGCAACCTTCGGCTATCAGGCGCCGTTCTCGATGATCCTGCGTCGGGGTCGCAGCCGCGAGCCGCTGATCCAGACCTTCCGCGACCTGCTCAAGGCGCAACTCAACCCGCTCTAGGAGGGCAAGCCATGTCCCGTGCCCGATGCGAGCGCTGCCAGCGCCCGGAAAACCACTGTTTGTGTGCGCTCATCCCGCAGCTCGACAGCCGCACTCGCGTGCTGATCCTGCAGCACCCCAGCGAAGTCAATCATGCGCTCAATACCGCGCGGCTCGCGGCCTTGGGCCTGAGCAATGCGCAGTTGGTGGTGGGGGAGGTGTTCGAGGAACTGGACGCTCTGCTTGATGTGCCGGGCTATCAGGCCAGGCTGCTGTTTCCGGGAGAAGAGGCTGAGGTGTTAGTCGGACAAAGCGCTGACGAACGTCCGACCTTGCTGGTAGTGCCTGACGGAACCTGGCGCAAGGCGCGCAAGCTGCTGCACCTCAATCCGCGGCTGGCGGCGCTGCCCCGGGTCACCTTGAGCAATACCCCGACCTCGCGCTACCGCCTGCGCAAGGCGCCGGGGCCGGATGCGTTGTCCACGCTGGAAGCCGTCGTCCATGCGCTGCACACCCTTGAGCCGCTGCAGTCATTCGACGCGTTGTTGCGGCCGTTCGATGCGCTGATCGAAGGGCAGATCGCAGCAATGGGCGAGGAGACCTTCCGCCGTAATCATTCGTGACATTCAGCCATTGAGCGAAGAGGGCCCTGCGAACCTGCCGGCCTGCATGCGCCGGATATATGCCTCGGTCTCCCGCTCGGCGTCCTCCTTGCTGAAGAAGGGGCCTTCGAGGGTGTTTTCGCGGGTGCTGAAGAAGTACATGCCATTGACGCGGGAAACGCGATCACTGCGAAAATGCACGGCACTTTCGGGGTCCTGCTCACGCTTGCTCAACATAGCCTGCTCCGGGGCGGGAGTGATGTTCATTCAGGACGGCTAAACCTGGGTGGGGCCAGCGGTAGAGGCTTTCCACAGGGTGAGACGGAAAGGGGGGGCTGGCTGATTGATACTTTACTCCAAAGGCTGGTTTGCGGCGGTGGTATTTTTGCGTGCAGATCCGTTTTCGGCGGTGACGCAGTTATGTTCTGGCTAACGCCAAGCCTGTTTCGACTTCGGCGGGGGACTTGGATTCCTCAAGATCAAGATCAAGATCAAGATCAAGAGCGCTCTTCCTAACGTCAGATCTGTTTCGACTTCGTCGAGTTACTTGGAAAAGTCGGAATGCCGCACCACACCCAAGTAATCAAGGTGTCCTGCTCCTGGTTTGGCCTCGACTTCGTCGAGGTTCCCTCACTCCGGCGATACTCCGTGGGCCCGGCGCGAATGGGCCATCCATGGCCCCGCGCCTCGCGCGGCATCCTGCCGCTTGACCCACTCCACATCACCTCCGTTCGGCCTGCACCCAAGTCGCGTTTTGTGGTGTCTGGACTATTGCGCACGAAGATCAAAAGCATGAGGGCGATGCCCTCCGTAGCAGTCCGGCAAGCCGGACTGCTACGGGGACGGTGTTAGCCGGTGGATGGCGGTAGCCGGTCGCTTTTGATTTGGCTTTTGATCTTCATGCGCGATAGCCCAGACACCACAAAACGCGACTTGGGTGCAGGCTGAACGGAGGTCTCGCGGAGTGGGTCGAGCCGCATGGATGCGGCGAGAGGCGTGTGGGCCATGGATGGCCCTTTCACGCCGAGCCCACGGAGCGGGACCGGAGTGAAGGAAGTCCGACGAAGGAGGACCCCAACCAGGAGCAGGACCCCTTGGTTACTTGGGGGTCTTTTCCAAGTAACTCGACGAAGTCGAAACAGGTCTGGCGTTAGCCAGAACAAAATAGCGTCACCATCGAGTTCGGATCAAACCGCGATCCCAGCACCAAAAAACTACCGCTTCCCAAGATCCTGCGCCTGATGAATCCACTGCTGCCGCTGCTCCTCCGTCGACGTGCGCACCGGCGAAAACTCCGTCAGCCGTGTCGTCTTGATCCCGCAGAACTCCAGAATCGCATTGGTCATCTGCCGATGCGCCGGCGCCTTGAGCACCCAGCGGAAATACCGCGAAGGCGTATCCAGCGTCACCAACAGCTCCGCCGTACGCCCCTTGAGCAACTCATTGGAAGGATGATGCCGACCATGGGCCTTGAACGCGAAACCCGGCATGAACACCCGGTCGAAAAAACCGCTGAGCAGGCTCGGCAGCCCGCCCCACCAGACCGGATACACAAACACCAGATGCTGCGCCCAGTGGATCTCCCGCTGGGCCTGCAACAGATCGTGCTCCAGCGTCTGGCTCGACTCGTAACCGCCACGCAGCACCGGGTCGAAATCCAGTTCTTCCAGCTTGAGCACCCGCACCACATGGCCCTGACTGCGCGCGCCCTGGGCGTACGCGTCGCCCAGAGCGTGGCAGAGGCTGATGGTCTTGGGCGAACCAATGACCATCAGGATGCGCTTGCCATAGCCTTCCAGTGGCGTGGCGCCGCTGATCGGCTCAGCCATTGCTGCCGGCCTCGAGCATTTTCTCCGGGCGCACCCAGGCGTCGAACTCGGCATCGGTCAAGAAGCCCAGCTGCAGCGCCGCTTCGCGCAAGGTCAGGCCTTCGCTGTAGGCCTTTTTGGCGATCTGCGCGGACTTGTCGTAACCGATGTGCGGGTTCAGGGCGGTCACCAGCATCAGGCCGCGCTCCAGGTGCTCGGCCATCTTGCCCGCGTCCGGTTCCATGCCCGCGATGCAGTGCTCGTTGAAATTGCGGCAGCCATCGCCCAGCAATCGGATCGATTGCAGCAGGTTGTGGATGATCACCGGCTTGAACACGTTCAGTTGCAGATGGCCCTGGCTGGCGGCGAAGGAAATCGTCGTGTCGTTGCCCATGACCTGACAGGCCAGCATCGACAGCGCCTCGCACTGGGTCGGGTTGACCTTGCCCGGCATGATCGAGCTGCCCGGTTCGTTGGCTGGCAACTTGACCTCGGCAAGGCCTGCACGGGGACCGGAGCCCAGCAGGCGCAGGTCGTTGGCGATTTTCATCAGGGTCACGGCCAGGGTTTTCAGCGCGCCGGACAACGCGGTCAACGGCTCATGGCCTGCAAGTGCGGCGAATTTGTTGGGGGCGGTGACGAATGGCAGGCCAGAAAGCGCCGCCAGTTCCGCGGCCACCGCTTCAGCGAAGCCATGGGGCGAGTTCAGGCCGGTGCCCACGGCGGTGCCGCCCTGCGCCAGTTCGCAGACCGCGGGGAGGGCGGCGCGGATGCTTTTTTCCGCGTAGTCGAGCTGCGCCACAAAGGCCGACAGCTCCTGGCCGAAGGTGATCGGCGTGGCGTCCATCATGTGGGTGCGGCCGGTTTTCACCAGTTTCATGTGCCGTGACGATTGCTCGGCGATGCCGGCGGACAACTCGGCGATGGCCGGCAGCAGTTGCTCCTTCACCGCCTGGGCTGCGGCGATGTGCATGGCGGTGGGGAAGCAGTCGTTGGAGCTTTGCGAGCGGTTGACGTGGTCGTTGGGGTGCACTGGCGACTTGCCGCCGCGGCCCTTGCCGGACAGCTCGTTGGCGCGGCCGGCGATCACTTCGTTGACGTTCATGTTGCTCTGGGTGCCGCTGCCGGTCTGCCACACCACCAGCGGGAACTGGTCGTCCAGCTTGCCGCTGAGCACTTCGTCGGCGGACTGTTCGATCAGGCGGGCGATCTCGGCAGGCAGGTCGCCATTACGGTCGTTGACCCGCGCTGCGGCTTTCTTGATCAGCGCCAGGGCATGCAGCACCGGCAGCGGCATGTGTTCCTGGCCAATCGCGAAATTGATGAGCGAACGCTGGGTTTGCGCGCCCCAGTAAGCGTCTTCGGGGACTTCGATCGGACCTATGCTGTCGGTTTCGGTACGGCTCACTGGACTCACTCCTTAACGTCGATTAGCGCAGTTTAGTACCCGCAGATCCGATCGGGTTCCCGGTAGCGGCTGCAAGGCAAGAACATGAGCCGACAGTGTGCGACAAAAAGCGTTGCGCGGTCGCGCTAAACATTCGCCAGCGCTGCCTGGAGGGGGCCGCAGAGCAACCGCTCGTAGGGTCGGGGGTTGAGCGCGAGGGGAAAACGGGCGCAGAATGTTCGGCCTTGGGGTTCAGCCTCGCTTGCTAGATAAGGAAACTCGATGACCCGTCTTCGCGCCATCTGTGCTGCGGTCGCTCTGGTATGCGCCAGCGGCCAGGCTCTCGCCGCCACCCCCAGCCATGAGGCCAGTGCCGTAGCCTTCCTCAAATTGGCTCACGCCGACCAATTGGGCGCGCCGATCTACATGCAAGCGCAGCAGATGTTTGCCCAGCGTTTTGCCGAAACCAAAGCCCCGGAATCCAAGAAAGCCGTGCTGGAGAAGTACCAGGCCCAGGCCAACGCCGCGCTGGACAAGGCCATTGGCTGGGACAAGCTGCAGCCTGACATGGTCAAGCTGTACACCGACAACTTCACCGAGCAGGAGCTCAAGGACCTGGTCGCGTTCTACCAGTCGCCGCTGGGCAAGAAAGTCCAGGCCAAGATGCCGCAGATCAGCCAGCAATCGTTCCAGATGACTCAGGAAAAACTGCAGCCTGCAGTGCCTGTGGTCACCAAACTGCTGGCCGACATGACCGACGAGCTGGCGCCAGCCGCCAAGAAAGGCGCAGCACCTGCTCCGGCCAAGAAGCCATAAGCGAAGCCTGACATGAGCATGCAACAGCGTATCGAATCCGCGTTGGCGGTCTTTCAGCCCGAGTACCTGCAGGTGCTCAATGAAAGCCACATGCACAGTCGTGGCACGGACACTCACTACAAGGCCGTCGTGGTCAGCGAGCAATTCGCTGGCCTCAACGCCGTCAAGCGCCACCAGAAGGTCTACGGCCTGCTCGGTGGCCTGATGGGTGAGTTCCACGCCCTGGCACTGCACACCTATACCCCGGAAGAATGGGCGAAACTGGGCGCAGCGCCCGCTTCGCCGACCTGTGCCGGGGGGCATGATTAAGCCGTAACGCGTGTTGTAGGAGCGCGCTTGCCCGCGATGCGATCTGTCTGCGACCTGGTCGTTGAATGGCACACCGCAATCGCGGGCAAGCGCGCTCCTACGCGGGTACCGCGTCAATTCTTCTGTATCCGCTAGTCCATCATCCCGCCTGTTTACTTCCATTTTTTGCTAGAATCCGCGCCGCGTTGCCTGGTCGGCACGTGTTCATCTGAATTTTTTCATCCGGTAGGCCCTTTGCGAGGGTCACCACCTGGAGACGCAACATGACCCAAACCGCACCCATCGTCGTCGCGGCGCTGTACAAATTCGTCACCCTTTCTGACTACGTCGAGCTGCGCGAGCCGCTGCTCAAGGCCATGAACGACAACGGCATCAAAGGCACCCTGCTGATCGCCGAAGAAGGCATCAACGGCACGGTTTCCGGCTCGCGCGAAGGCATCGACGGCCTGCTGGCCTGGCTGCGCAACGATCCGCGCATGATCGACATCGACCATAAAGAGTCGTACTGCGACGAGCAGCCGTTCTACCGCACCAAGGTCAAGCTCAAGAAAGAGATCGTGACCCTGGGTGTGCCGGGCGTCGACCCGAACAAGGCCGTCGGCACCTACGTCGAGCCGGCAGACTGGAACGCGCTGATCACCGACCCTGAAGTGCTGCTGATCGATACCCGCAACGATTACGAAGTGTCCATCGGCACCTTCGAAGGCGCGATCGATCCGAAGACCACGACCTTCCGCGAGTTCCCCGACTACATCAAGGCCAACTTCGACCCGGCCAAACACAAGAAAGTGGCGATGTTCTGCACCGGCGGCATTCGTTGCGAGAAGGCGTCGAGCTACATGCTCGGTGAAGGCTTCGAAGAGGTCTATCACCTCAAGGGCGGCATCCTCAAATACCTCGAAGAAGTGCCGCAGGAAGAAAGCCAGTGGCGCGGCGACTGCTTCGTTTTCGACAATCGCGTGACCGTGCGCCACGACCTCTCCGAAGGCGACTACGATCAATGTCATGCGTGCCGCACGCCGATCAGCGCTGAAGATCGCGCCAGCGAGCACTACTCGCCAGGCGTCAGCTGCCCGCATTGCTGGGACACGCTGAGCGAGAAGACCCGCCGCAGCGCCATCGACCGGCAGAAGCAGATCGAACTGGCCAAGGCGCGCAATCAGCCGCATCCGATCGGGCGCAACTACCGCCTGCTCGATGGCCAGGGCAACGACACTCAAAACAGCGAGGTCTGATCAATGTCCAGCCGCCTGCTCTATGTCATGGACCCGATGTGTTCGTGGTGCTGGGGATTCGCTCCGGTGGCCGAGGCACTGGTGGAGCAGGCCAGGGCGGCAGGCGTGGAACTGCATCTGGTGGTCGGCGGCTTGCGCACCGGCAGCGGCGCGGCGATCGAGCCTGCCACCAAACGCTACATCCTCGAACACTGGCATGCGGTGCACGAAGCCACGGGCCAGACATTCAAGTTCGAGGACGCCTTGCCCAACGATTTTGTCTACGACACCGAGCCTGCGTGCCGCGCCATCGTGGCTGCGCGCAGCCTGGCGCCGGACATCGCCTGGAAACTGGTCGGGGAAATCCAGCGCGCGTTCTACCTCCAGGGGCGGGACGTGACCCGAGGCTCGGTGCTGGCTGAACTGGCCGAGCGCGCCGGGTTGCCGCGCATCGAGTTCGCCGAAGCGTTCGACAGCCCCGAGCAGCATGCGGCCACGGCATCTGATTTTTCCTGGGTTCAGGATCTGGGCATCGCCGGGTTTCCCACTTTGCTCGCCGAACGCAACGGCCAACTGGCGCTGTTGACCAACGGCTATCAACCTCTGGACGAACTCGCGCCGCTGCTCAGCCGTTGGCTGGAGCGTGCTGCCTGTGCGTGATTCTGTCGACCTCGAACGCTCTGCCGATGAAAACGCCGTGCGACCTGCGGACCGCCTGAGCTGGGCGCAGATTCGCAAACTGGCGCTGCAACACAAGAAATCCCTGTGGATCGCCAACGGCGTCGCCGTGCTGGCGGTGCTGTGTTCGGTGCCGATTCCCTTGCTGCTGCCGCTGCTGGTGGATGAAGTGCTGCTGGGCAAGGGTGATTCGGCCCTGCTCTTCATGAATCGCTTCCTGCCCGAGAGCCTGCACAAGCCGGTGGGCTACATCGGCCTGATGCTGCTCGCCACCCTCTGCCTGCGCCTGGGTGCGCTGCTGTTCAACGTGATTCAGGCCCGGCTGTTCGCGGGGCTGGCCAAGGACATCGTCTACCGCATCCGCATTCGCCTGATCGAACGGCTCAAGCGCATTTCTCTGGGCGAATACGAAAGCCTGGGCGGCGGGACCGTGACCGCGCATCTGGTCACTGACCTGGACACCGTCGACAAATTCGTCGGCGAAACCCTGAGCCGCTTTCTGGTGGCCATGCTCACCCTCACCGGCACGGCGGCCATTCTGGTGTGGATGCACTGGCAACTGGCCTTGCTGATCCTGATGTTCAACCCGCTGGTGATCTACGCCACGGTCAAGCTGGGCAAGCGAGTCAAGCACCTCAAGAAGCTGGAAAACGACAGCACTTCGCGCTTCACCCAGGCGCTGACCGAAACCCTGGAAGCGATCCAGGAGATTCGCGCCGGCAACCGCCAGGGCTATTTCCTTGGCCTGTTGGGGCTGCGCGCCCGGGAAGTGCGCGATTACGCGGTGGCCTCGCAATGGAAGAGCGACGCCTCGGGGCGGGCCAGCGGCTTGCTGTTCCAGTTCGGCATCGACATTTTCCGTGCGGCGGCGATGCTCACGGTGCTGTTCTCCGACTTGTCCATCGGCCACATGCTCGCGGTGTTCAGCTACCTGTGGTTCATGATCGGCCCGGTGGAGCAACTGCTGAACCTGCAATACGCCTTTTATGCCGCCGGCGGTGCGCTGACCCGGATCAACGAGCTGCTGGCCCGCGCCGACGAGCCGCAGTACGAAGGGCGGATCAACCCGTTCATCGGCCGCGACACCGTGGGCATCGACGTGCGCGGCCTGTGCTTCGGCTACAACGAAGAGCCGGTGCTCGATCATCTGGACCTGTCGATCACCCCGGGCGAGAAGGTGGCCATCGTCGGTGCCAGCGGCGGTGGCAAGAGCACGCTGGTGCAGTTGCTGCTGGGCCTGTACAGCCCCAAGGCCGGGACCATTCGCTTCGGCGGCGCCACGTTGCAGGAGATCGGCCTGGAAACCGTGCGCGAGAACGTCGCGGTGGTGCTGCAGCATCCAGCGCTGTTCAACGACACGGTCCGCGCCAACCTGTCGATGGGTCGCGAGCGCAGTGACGAGGCCTGTTGGCAGGCACTGGAAATCGCCCAGCTGGACGCGACCATCCGCGCCTTGCCTCAAGGCCTGGACAGCGTGGTGGGGCGCTCCGGCGTGCGCCTCTCGGGCGGCCAACGCCAGCGCCTGGCGATCGCACGCATGGTGCTGGCCGATCCCAAGGTGGTCATTCTCGACGAGGCCACCTCCGCGCTGGACGCCGCCACCGAATACAGCCTGCATCAGGCGCTGAACCGCTTTCTCAGCGGCCGGACCACCTTGATCATCGCCCACCGCCTGTCTGCCGTGAAACAGGCCGACCGGGTGCTGGTGTTCGATGGCGGCAGCATCGCCGAGGATGGCGATCACCAGCAACTGATTGCTGACGGTGGCCTGTACGCCCGGCTTTACGGGCATTTGCAACAGCTCTGATACAGCTTGTCGGTTTTTTTCCCTCCAACCTCTAAATGGCGTTTCGCCAGTGGAACACGTCAATTCTTGGGCTATGCTACAGCCGTGAAATACCGGAATCTGTGAAAAGCGTCATATTTACGTCTCGACCTGCCCGTGTTAACACTCCAGGTCGTGTACAAGGTGTGCGAAGCAACCCGCTGCATCGTGGAAATTAGCCGAGTCCCTGAAGGCCAGGAAGGTCGCCTGCGCCGAGGGAGCGAGTACTGGCAGTGCTGATGAAAGGGACGCCATGAAGCAAAAGCGGACACTCGAGAAGCCCCGTCTTCTCGGAATCGTTTGGCCATTTATCGCTGTAGTGCTGTTGCAGGCGCTGCTGGGCTGCGTCAGCCTTTATATGATGTCGGCGGTGCGCAGCTATGTTGGCGGCGAAAGCCTCTGGTCCAAGGGCCAGAAGGACGCCATTTATTACCTCAATCTCTACGCCAACAGCCGCGACGAGATCAACTACCTCAAATACCAGCAGGCCATCGCCATTCCCCAGGGCGGCCATGACCTGCGCATTGCCATGGACCAGCCGGTTCCTGACATCCCCCGCGCCACTGCAGGCATCCTGCAGGGTGGTAACCATCCCGATGACGCCCAGGGCATCATCTGGCTTTATCTGAATTTCCGTCATTTCAGCTACATGGAAAAAGCCATCGACCTGTGGAAGATCGGTGACAACTACCTGGTGCAGCTGGACGAAGTCGCCCGGGAAATGCACGCGCGAATTCAGGAAGGCTCGGCCACCAATGGCGACGTACTGGCCTGGCGGCAGCGGATCAGCGCCATCAACGAAGGTGTGACCCCGCCGGCGATGGCCTTCAGCAACGCGCTGGGGGAAGGGTCGCGGCTGATTCTGCGGATTCTGCTGGTGGTCAACCTGACCACTGCCATCTTCCTGATCATCCTGGCGCTGCTGCGCACCCACAAACTGCTGGAACAGCGCCATGCCTTCGCCACGGCCCTGCAACTGGAGAAGGAGCGGGCGCAGATCACGCTGGAGTCCATCGGTGACGGGGTGATCACCACCCATGTCGACGGCTCGATCGCCTATATGAACCCGGCCGCTGAGCAGATGACCCACTGGAAAACCGAACAGGCCGCAGGGCTTCCGCTGGCCGCGCTGTTCAATCTGCTGGACGAAAACGACCAGCGGGACAGCTCGACCCTGATTGAACACATCCTAAGCGGCAAACTGGGCGGCGGCAGCGAGAACGCCAAACTGATTCAACGGCTGGACGGCAGCACGGTTTCGGTGGCGCTGGTGGGCTCGCCGATCCGCACCGAAGGCAAGGTGAGCGGTGCGGTGCTGGTGCTGCACGACATGACCCAGGAGCGTCAGTACATCGCCAACCTCTCCTGGCAGGCGACCCATGACGCGCTCACCGGGCTGGCCAACCGCCGCGAATTCGAATACCGCCTGGAACTGGCGCTCAATGGCCTGGGCCATCAGCCGGGGCGTCATGCGGTGATGTTCCTGGACCTGGACCAGTTCAAGCTGGTCAACGACACCAGCGGCCACGCCGCGGGGGATGAACTGCTGCGCCACATCTGCGCGCTGTTGCAGCAGGGCATCCGCGAGGGCGACACCCTGGCAAGGCTGGGCGGCGACGAGTTCGGCATCCTCCTGGAGCACTGCTCGCCCGAGGCCGCCGAGAAGATCGCCGAAGGTTTGCGTCAGACCGTGGAAAGCCTGCATTTCGTGTGGAAGGGCCGGCCGTTCGTGACCACGGTCAGCATCGGGCTGGTGCATGTGTCCAATGCGCCGACCACCCTTGAGGCCTCGCTGCGCGCCGCCGACATGGCCTGTTACATGGCCAAGGAAAAAGGCCGTAACCGGGTGCAGGTCTATCACGACGACGATTCGGAGTTGTCCACCCGCTTCGGTGAAATGGCCTGGATTCAGCGCCTGCACATGGCCCTGGAAGACAACCGCTTCTGCCTGTATTCCCAGGAAATCGCCTCACTGAGCCGCGATCCCGAGAACAGTCATGGCCACGTGGAGATTCTGTTGCGCCTGCGCGACGAGTCCGGACGGATGATTCTGCCCGACAGTTTCATTCCCGCTGCCGAACGCTACGGCATGATGACCACCCTGGACCGCTGGGTGGTGCAGAACGTGTTCAAGGTCATCGCCGACTGCCTGAACGACAACCATGCCACCGGTCCCCTGGCGGTCTGTGCCATCAACTTGTCCGGCACCAGCATCGGCGATGACGCTTTTCTCGAATATTTGCGACAGCAGTTCCAAATCTACGCAATACCCCCTGAACTTATCTGTTTCGAGATCACCGAAACCAGTGCGATCTCCAATTTGGGTAGCGCCATTCGGTTCATTAACGAACTCAAGAGTCTGGGATGCCGGTTTTCTCTGGATGACTTCTGTGCAGGCATGTCGTCATTCGCTTACTTGAAACATTTGCCTGTGGATTTCCTGAAGATAGACGGCAGTTTCGTAAAGGACATGCTTGACGATCCGGTCAACCGGGCGATGGTGGAAGTGATCAACCATATCGGGCACGTAATGGGCAAACAGACGATCGCCGAGTTCGTCGAAAGCCCCCAGATAGAGCAGGCGTTATTGGAAATCGGTGTGGACTACGCTCAGGGTTACGTCATCGAGCGACCGCAATTATTCACCTGTGAATGTCTGCACGCACGGCCCGCGAGGCAGACCCCAATGTTGTTCAGCGCACCTGGGACTTTTCGCTGAACGACCCTAATGGCAACACAACATAAGGAGCTACACAGTGATCGATATGTTCATTAGAACCGGTCCGCTGATGGATGCCAGCAGTTACCCCGCCTGGGCGCAGCAATTGATCGAAGATTGCAGCGAGGCCAAGGCACGAGTGGTAGGGCATGAACTGTATCAACGTATGCGAGACGGAAAACTCAGTTCGAAAACCATGCGCCAGTATCTGATTGGCGGATGGCCGGTGGTCGAGCAGTTTGCCGTCTATATGGCGCATAACCTGACCAAGACCCGTTTCGCCCGGCATCCGGGTGAAGACATGGCGCGTCGCTGGTTGATGCGCAATATTCGGGTAGAACTCAATCATGCCGATTACTGGGTGAACTGGAGCGCGGCCCATGGGGTCACGCTGGAAGATCTGCAAGCGCAGCGGGTACCGTCAGAATTGCACGCACTGAACCACTGGTGCTGGCACAGCTGTTCGTCGGAGCCTCTGGTCGTCGCCATCGCAGCCACCAACTACGCCATTGAAGGGGCGACCGGCGAATGGTCGGCAGTCGTATGCTCGCAAGAGACCTACGCAGACCTGTTCCCGCCGGATATCCGAAAGCGCGCCATGAAGTGGCTCAAGATGCATGCGCAGTACGATGACTCGCACCCCTGGGAAGCCCTGGAAATCATTTGCACGCTGGCGGGCAACAACCCCAGCGAGCAGTTGCAGGCGGACCTGAGAATGGCGGTGTGCAAGAGTTACGAGTACATGTATCTGTTTCTGGAACGCTGTATGGCGCTGGAACAGCCGTCGCAGAGCAACGTGCGCGAGCATCGCTTCGCACAGCGCGCCTGAGGCTGTTCAGCCGGCCATTTCCAGACGGTTGCGGCCCTGGCGCTTGGCGGCGTACAGGGCCGAATCGGCGCGACGCAACAGGCTGTCGGGGGATTCTCCCGGCAGCAGCGTCGCGCAACCGAGGCTGACGGTCAGCTCCACGGCGCGCCCGTTGACCAGGTGCGTGAGTTGCAGCGCCGCGTTGCGCAGGCGTTCGCCCACCAGCGCGGCGGGCTCACGCCCGGTATTGGTCAGCACGATGAGAAATTCCTCACCGCCAAACCTGAACACCTGATCGATATTGCGCAGCCGGTCCTTGATCGAATCGGCCACTCTTCTCAGCACTTCATCGCCCGTGGCATGGCCGTGGGTGTCGTTGATGCTCTTGAAATGATCGATGTCGAGCATCAGCACCGACAGCGGCTGTTGCTGGCGCCGGGCGATTTCGACTTCCCGGGTCAGTGACTGCTCCATGGCAATCCGGTTGCCGGCGCCGGTCAGCGGATCACGCAGCGCGCTGAGGTTGGCCTGACGGTACAGCAGGGCGTTGCGCAGCGGGTACAGCAGGCTGACCAGCAGCGATTCGAGCTGGGACAACTCTTCTTCGGTGAAGCGCCGGTCGCGCTGGAACTCGATCTCGCCAACCTGTTCGCCTTCATGGGTCATCGAATAGCTGGCGTGGTGGCGCGAGCGCTCGCCTAGCTCAAGCTTGAGGTCCGTGCCCGCATGCTGGTAGTTCAGCGCCCTGAGCGGGATCAGGTGCTGTACGTAGTTGAAGAACATTCCCAGGATTTTTTCGGCCTCCAGGCTGGTCTGCAGGTGCAGGCCGAGCCTGCGCTGCAGTTGCTCGAAGTCCATGGGTTGCTGGGCAGGACTGTGCGCCGGCGCAAAACCGAATCGCTGCAGACGCGCACTGTCGAATTCAAAGGCGTTGGCCCGTGTCGGAAAACTCATGTTTTCGCTCCTTCGCCTCTCATCGGGCTTGTGTAGGACAAAGCGAAAGCCGTGCCAACTCGGTCATCTGAATGGATGGTCATAAGAATCAAACAGTTAGGGCGTACATGCGAATGAAGGGCAGCGGGTGGCGCCTTGGAATTGACTAACGTACCGGTTTGCTAGCGAAGGGGCTACAAAGAGGCGACGGAAAACCGCCGAGGGGATGGGTGGGGGTCGGTTTCGTCAGGGGATCAAGATCAAGATCAAG
>NZ_JBWXNG010000032.1:0-18344 GCF_056627435.1 Pseudomonas sp. 2 | reverse complement strand
ACAGACCTCCAACGAGGACCAGTTCAAGTACCTGATGAACAACGCCATCGCCAGCAAGGACGAACTGAACCTGTCCGTTGGCGTGAGCCTCACTTCGCAACAGGTCGCAGCCCTGACCCACGACATCGTCTGGATGGAAGATGAGGTGGTCGATGGTCAGCACGTATTGGTTCCGGTGCTCTATCTGGCCCAGGCGGACAATCGGCTCGCGCCGAACGGAGCGTTGATAGAGGGCAGTGACGTCAGCCTGATCGCGGGTAACAACCTTGAGAACGTCGGCACCCTGAAGGCGACTGAAAGTCTCTCCGCCGCAGCAGGGCATGACTTGGTCAACAGTGGGCTGATGCAGGCGGGGGATCGTCTGGACCTGCTGGCGGGCAACGACCTGACCAACAAATCGGGCGGCGTCATTGCGGGGCGTGACGTCGCACTGACCACGATCTCGGGTGATGTCATCAACGAACGGACAGTGACTTCGTCACAAATCGCTTACGGTCAGACTCAGTCCCGCAAGGATTTTGCCGACAGCGCGTCACGTATCGAAGCCGCCAACGATCTGAGTATTTCCTCCAGTCGCGACATCATCAGCTCTGGTGGTGTGCTGCAGGGCGGTCGTGACCTGACCCTCAACGCTGGGCGCGATGTAAATATCGTCTCTGCGCAGGTGACCAACAGTCTGGTACGCGACAGCAATCACACTAACAGCGATACCACACAACTCGGCGCTGCAGTCAGCGCAGGGCGAGATATCTCGATACAAGCTGGGCGAGACATCACGGCAGTCGCCAGTGGCATCGATGCCAAGGGTGACATTGCCATGGTTGCGGCGGGCGATGTGACTCTCAGTTCGGCAGCGGACGAACAACACTCCCTGTCCAAAAGCAAGAAGCTGACAACCCAGGAAGATCACGTCCATCAAGTATCGACCGAGATTAACGCGGGTGGCAGCTTTGCCGTCACCGCCGGCAATGATCTGGCCGTGATCTCCAGCCAGATTACTGCTGGCAAGGAAGCGTATCTCGCAGCAGGCAACAAGCTTGGTGTTTTCGCTGCACAAGACAGTGACTACTCGCTTTACGACAAGAAAAGCAAAGGCTCTTTCGGCAGTAAGAAAACCAAGCGCGACGAGGTCACACAGGTCACCAATGTCAGCAGCACAATCACCTCGGGTGGGGACATGGTGCTGGCCAGTGGCGGCAATCAGCACTATCAGGCCGCCAAGCTGAACAGTGGGGACGACATCGTTATCAACAGTGGCGGTTCGGTGACGTTCGAGGCGGTCAAGGATCTGCACCAGGAGAGTCACGAGAAGAGCAGCACAAGTCTGGCGTGGACGTCTATGTCCACCAAGGGCACGACTGATGAAACCTTGCGGCAGAGTGAAATAGCGGCCAAAGGTCAACTGGTCATTAATGCGGTAGATGGTCTGCACATTGACGTCAAACAGGTCAATCAGGAAACAGTGAGCCAAGCCATCGACGCGATGGTAAAGGCCGATCCGGCTCTCTCATGGATGAAGGATGCCGAGAAGCGCGGAGATGTGAACTGGCAGATGGTCAAGGAGGTTCATGACTCCTTCAAGTACAGCCATTCTGGATTGGGTGCCGGTGCTCAGATCATTCTTGCGATTGCCTTGTCCATGGTCATGGGGCCGGCTGGACTTGGCTTGTCGAGTACCGAGGCAGCGGTGGCAGTCAGTCTGTCTACCACTGCCATCAACAGCGCCATCTCCAATAAAGGGAATCTGGGAGCGGTCGTCAAAGACACTCTCAGCGGCAGCAGCCTGAAAAACGCCGCCATCGCGGGTGTGACTGCGGGGCTTATCGATTACGCCGACGAGAACTGGTTCTCCGGCGCGGGCGAAGCTGCAAATGGCGGGTCAAATATTCCGACCACGGGCCCCATTCAGAACCCTGGTTATGCCTCCAGCATGCTGAAGCCTGAAAACTGGGCCGACACGCTGCTGCGCAGCGGTACCCATGCGCTGATCGATAGCGGCGTGTCGACCGCCATCAATGGTGGCAGTTTCAGTTCTAATTTGGGTCAAGCATTGGTCGGAGAAGGAATCGATCTCGGCGCTGCTATTGGAAACAAGGCGGTGGGCGATCTGGCCAAAACGCTGAATATTGCCCCTGATCTAGTACAAAAGGTTCTTCTGCATGCTGTTCTCGGCGGCTTGATCTCTAAGGCCAGAGGCGAGGACTTTGCTAGTGGTGCCATCGCCGGGGGCGTCGCCGAAGGCTTGACGCCAATGGTGAACAGCCTTCTGGCTAATTACGTGAGTGACCGGTTCGCGGAGGGAGACCTTAGCGTTATTGGAAGTCAATCGAAGATCAGCACAGCGCAAATCATCGGCTTGATTTCTGCAGGCTTGGCCGGAGGCAGCCCAGCAACTGGAAGCCTCATCGGTGGTGCAAGTGAGAAATACAACAATGAAGAGCATCAGAAAAACGCGATCGAGGAAATCGACTACGAAATCAGAAAGGCAGAAGGTTTGCCTATTCCTAGGCAAGAACAAATTGACCTTGATAAACCACTCATAGAACCTATCGTACCTGGGATCCCTGTAGTAGGCCTCGGGGGGGCAGGTATCCAATCCTGGCTGTCGACTCAGATTGGCAACTTACGAGCTACATTGACAGGAAGCGCAAAAACGAGTGGAAATATGGGGGTTGCAGAAATTGATATACCAGGAGTGTCGCCAACCATGGCTGCATCGAGTCGAATCACCAACCCGACCCCAGAACAGGTGGCTCAAGGTTTCGTTGGTAGTGTCCCAGAGACTTTCAAAAGCACGGTTGTGCCAACTGGCGGAAGTGACCCATATCCACTTTTGCGTGATATAGATTCTGAAGCAAAAATTTTAAATAATATTGCTGCGCAGCTGAAAGATAATGTATCGGCATCAGGGACCATAAATCTTTTAACAGAACGTCCTCCTTGTGAGAGTTGTTCTAGTGTGATTCAGCAGTTTCAGGTGAGATACCCAAATATTAAAGTGAATATTTTTGACAATGGTGGCGTTATTCCACCCTCAAAGAGGTAGGTGCAAATGTTGCACGAAGAGAGAGTTTCGTATTTTACTTTGAAGTCGTGGGCGATGGATATTTATTATGACGCATGTCGAGATCTCGCGCTATCAAAAGGATGGACGTTTGGGCAGGTGCTAGGATACGTGTCGTATATGCATGAGGACGGCTTCGAGCGTCCCGTTGAAAATGTCATGTGGCAAGTCATTTTATTTGTTTTGGCGGGAGGATGGGATGAGGAGAGATCTGAGGTGAGGCGGTTAAATATAAATAATATTTTGAGTGAGTATGGGCTTGAAAACCTCCTCGCTGGAGTGGGGGAAGAAGAGGTTGCAAGCTTTGTGCATGATCTTAAAATATTAAAAATAATTGATTAGTTTCTAGGTCTTTATCGCTGATATTGCTATGCTTGGTCGATTTTCGGAGGCGGATAATAATCGCAATCATTATCAAGTGCTGCTTTTTGATCAGGTCGATAAAAGTCGAACAATTGATATTCTGACTAGTGCAAAAATGATTTGGATATTTAGCGATTCTCGTAACGCCGCGGTGATAATTACAAAGGCAGTCTTGTTTGCTGATGACTGGATCGCATATGTTTCACATGATATGGAAGATGGCCGTTGGCAGTTTCATGCTGATTATTCCCGCGAACTGACAGAGGCTGATGTGGCGGTGGTTAGTCTTGAAAGCGTTATCAGCAAAGACGAAACATTGTTGGCATTGTTCAATCTTCCAATAGGTTGGCATGCTTGGCGTACGAGCAAAGAGGATGTGTGGCAGCGTCAAGAGATGCCCGGGTGAGATGGTTAAGTCGACGCCTCAACACCCCATACTGGCGGAGCGGCTGTTATCAAAATGGAGGTTTCGATCAGTGAAGGTTTCATGTAACGGTTTTGTTCCTTTCACAGAAGAGGATGTTTCTAGAGTGGAACTCTATATAGGGAGCTCTCTCTGTGAGTCATTAAAGGCGTTTTATTCTGCCTATAACGGGATGCGTATTCAGGTAAATTAAGTCTTGGCGGTGCCCGAAGGGGACGTATGTATAACGCAGTTTGTTTCCGTGCAGAGTGTAATTTCTGAGCTGGAGATGGTTGAGTTTGGTCGGAAGGTTCTTCCTATTGCTTGGGCAGAAGGAGGGAACTATGTTGTATGTGATTTGAGTGATGGGCTGATATATTTTTTGGATCACGAGATTCTTGATGGGTACCGTCTGTTGGCCAAAGGTATTCCAGATCTCATCGATAAACTTGTGCCTGCCAAACCTTTTGTTAAACCGGAAAATTTCAAAGTTAAGGAGGTTTGGATTAATCCGGACTTTCTTAAGCGAATTCGTTCGGGTGAGTTTGAGTGATGAGGTGGTTTTGCATTTGAGTATGTCACCAAAATCTAGCGCTGAGGCGGAAAATATATGTGGTTTGGTTTTGTCCAGCTTTCGATAAGTGGTATTTTTTCTTATCCAGTCAAATCTAGTCGAGTGTCCTCTTTTGGCCGGGGCTTCTGCCGGTAGCGACCGGTTGAATCCAAAGTCGAAAGCGGTCACTCGTTCCCGCCGGTGATTCGACTGTTCAGTCAAAAAAGCCAGGCAGGATACTAGCGCCACTGATAGGAGGCCGCATTTACGAGGTGCCCTCGTGCCTTTTCAGAAAGCCAAGGGAAACGTGATTCAAGTCGGGCATCTACAAGCGAGCAAATGTCTTCTAGAGCATTGCTCGTCCGCCAGCTTGGGTACTCAATCACCTCGGCCCATAAGCTGCGAAGCAGCTCACGCGTATCATCATCCAGAGCGGATGACGCTGATAGGGTTTTGTAAAAACTCCAAGGTTGTTCCCAGCACTCGAATTTCTCTATTTCCAGCACCAGTATCCGATGCAGCTCCATGTTAGCCCCCATGGTACGTGATGACGGACAGTCGCTCCGCTGGGCAGTAGAGTCGGATACTCATTGCGCAGGTGCGCCTATGTCAACGGCGTCAGATATCTTCACGGCGCGAGAAAGCCGCCTGGCAGTCCCTGGAACCCGAGGGGCGCAGCCCAACACCGAGGAGAAAATGGTGGTAACACACCTGATCTCTACTCGCTGCTTCATCTTGCTTCGAGAGATCACTTTCAACCAGAAGCGGTCTCTCACCGTCCCCAAGCAGTGCTTCAGAGCGGGCAAATCCTTATAGTTGGCCCGAAAATCATCTTTCTGAACGTACCAGCCAAGGAATTAAATTTTGATAAGCATATGGATATTATTGTCGCTCCATTGCGTGAATGTTTTTGTCATTGAGTCTTCGCTCGAAATTATGCGGAAGCTAATCGCGCCCGTGCGGTCGGCATTACGCAAATAGATAGCTCGACAATTCTTGCCGAGGAGGCTCGGCGTACGACTACAAATGCACTGCCCTGCTTGCTTCGCACAACAAACAACCAGTACAATCAACGCTCCCCTATACTTAAAAAATCCCCATGGACAGCTATCTAAACATAATCAGCCTAGCGTTAGCGATTGCCTCGCTTTATCCAACTCTATTCCCCACTCCCAAATCTAGATCTAGAATAGTCGCTGCTTTTTGTCTATCACTAATTGTCTTAATCTGCGTTTATCAAACCTACGAAGACCATCGAGAGACAAAACTCGTCGCTGCTCTCGAAACCGAAATAATCAAGCGCATTGATAAGAGCGACAGCGGCATGACGTTTGACCAGATTTATGACGCATTATTTTATCCACCCTACAACTCCACTAACACAGCCATTGACGGCCTTATGGAAGATGGTCGCATCACGAATGAAAAAGTGAAGGTCAGCGACACGCAGGGTAATGAATACATCATAAGGAAATACTACAAACAAATTCAGTAGTAAGTAGCTGGAGCTACCCACTCGCCATCACAATCCGAATAGCGCGTTTATGAAACGAGAATGCCTTAATTCGACTCTATTCGGAGTGTGAAAAAACCCCTACGGCCAAGCGCTAATATCCTGATTATCACATCCAACTGCTCACATCCGCAGGTTATGATATCCGCTGAGGCAGCACTATTTGCCTATTGATCAACCACCGCGTCATCCAGCATGCGTCGTAATTCATTCAGCCGACGTTGAAGGGCACGCCTCTGGCAAATCATATGACCCCTCGTAACCAACCGAAAACTGCCTGAAATTCAAGAGGACAATATCTGAATTTAAGAGTGTCAGCCATGGTGGAAATACATGAAGCCCCACAAATTCTATTTATGCGCGCATGGCGAGCTAATCTTTGCGAATGTTTCTCCGCAATCGCGCGAGGAAACCTATGAACCTTCAACGCCCTACCCTAACCACCGTAGTTCTGAGCCTGTGCATCGCCACCGTTGCCGCTGCCGTACTCTATGATCACTCCCGCTTGTCAAACCTAAACGCCAATCTCATTACTACTGCAGCTGACAGCCCTCTGGCCAGAATCGAGTCCAGGCTATCGATGATTGACGAAAGGCAAAGCGCATATGATAGTCGAGCCACATCCAGCACCGAGGATTTCCGCGCTTCTGAGCAAGCGCTTTCGAGCCGGCTGGACAGCATCGAAGCTCAGGCAACGGACTCCAATCAAGCGCTGTCGCAAGCAACGCTTTCATCCCAAGACCTAGTAATGCTCAAAGCCAGCGTCGAAGCTCTGGACATCCGTCTCACAGATCTTCAACAGGCCCAGGTCAAGCGGGAAGGCGCGCCCCCGTCTCCATCCTCCTCTTCAACCGGCAAGCAGCTTCCTGCTTCCAAGACCAAAGCAGCTCCCCCTCCGTTTACCGCTATCGGCATCGAGCATCGAGGCGGCCAGCAGTTTCTCTCGGTCGCACCCACGGGAAGCACTGAGTTGCATCAACTCCGCCTGATCAGGATTGGCGATAGGGTTCCAGGCACGTCGTGGATCCTCCGCTCTGTCGGTGCACGAGCTGCAAAGTTCGACGTATCAGGCACATCCAAGAACGTTTCGCTAGCCCAGTGACCGGGCAGAACCCACTAGGAAAACGCAATGTCTGGAAACATTATCTGGTTCGTCAGTGCGCTCTGCACAGTGATGATCGGTCTGTTGATTGTGCTCGACGCTCGAAGGCTTACTCGTCATCTGCATGTAGCGATAGCGCTCATCGACTCAGGAGTGCCTGAAGGAGAAGCAATGGAGCGATCAGGCTGCAATCACTGGGATAAACCGTTTCTGATCCGTATCTGGAAAAAATATCCCACGCTCCCGACCGAGCCATGAACTCTGCTCCGAACTATGCGGACCAAGCCGCATAGTCGCAGGCCTATACCGCGTCACAAAAACTATCCATTCCTGAAGTCTATTTCCTGCTGCCCCTATCGGATCTGCTTGAGAAATTGGTCCTCGTCACAGAGCGAGAATTTCCATGAAGCCATCAAGCCTCCCCAGATCCACATTTACTATCGGCTGGTGCTTTACGGCACTGGCCTCCTTACCTGCCGTGGCCGCTACGTCTGATTCAGTCGCTACTCAAACCAGCATCGAGACTCAAACGTCAGTCGGGCCACTGACCACGAGCGGCGATCATTCTGCGCGACAGTGGGGGCTGACAGCGCAAGAATGGACCCGCTACCAATCCGTCATGCAGGGCCCGCGCGGGATCTACTCGCCCGGTCTCGATCCGCTGACCGCTCTCGGGATCGAAGCCGAGTCCGCCGAGGAGCGCGTTCGATATGCGGAAATGCAAGTCCAGGCCGAGCGGCGACGCGTCGACAAAGAGCTGGCCTATCAGCGGGCATACGATCAGGCCTTCTCCCGCTTGTACCCGGACGAGAAAGTCATCCAGATCACCTCTCCTACCTCATCACCTGCAGCCGCCAAACCAGTACTCAGCAGCACCGGGCGTCTGGCCGTTTTCGTCCAGGACGACTGCGCGGCATGCATTGCCACGGTCAAGGACCTGCAGAAGCAGAAACAACCATTCGACCTGTATTTCGTGGGCAGCCAGCTGGACGACGAACGTATTCGTCGCTGGGCCGTTCTCGCCGGCGTTGATCCTGTTGCCGTTCGCAGTCGGCAGATCACGCTCAACCATGACGACGGCCGCTGGCAGGGGATCGGCGTCGGTGGCGGCTTACCAGCCCTGCTCCGTGAAGTGGAGGGGAAATGGCGCCGTCAATAACGCAGATAGCCACCTTGGCCCTTCTTATCGCTGGAGTTGCATCGACGCACGCCAGTGAAGCCCCGCCACCGGCCTACCAAGCGATCGCAATTCCAGCGGGTGTGCCATCAGAGGTGCTGTACGCGGTGGCGCTGCAAGAGAGTGGAACGCGGCTGCGTGGCCGTATCGTCCCTTGGCCATGGACCCTGAATGTCGCGGGCACAGGCTACCGCTTCGCAACCCGGGCTGAGGCGTGCCAGGCGCTGACCAGCGCAATCGTCATTGCCGGGCCTGCGCGTGTCGATGTCGGCCTTGGCCAGACCAACATCCAGGCGAACGGGCATCGCTACGAGCATCCCTGCGAAGGTCTGGACCCTCACAAAAACCTGAAGGTCACTGCTCGGATTCTCGCGGAGCAGAAGGCCAAGGGCGGCAGCTGGATTGAGGCTGCCGGACGCTATCACCGGCCGGCCGGCGGTGCTCCCGCCGAGCGCTATCAACGCGCGTTTTCCGCGCATCTCAGCCGCGTAGTCGGCATCCAACACTTGGTAAACAACCCATGAAGCAGCGTCTCGCTTTTATTCTTGTCGCCTGCGTCGCTTCGCCGGGTATGGCGGCAGCCAGCTCGCTGATTGTGGTCGAGGACAGAGGTGGATCGTCTGCCCTGCCCTATTACCAGGATCTGGCACCTGAGCCCACACAACAGCAGCTCGCCGATCAAAACCTGGGCGTGCGTGACACCGGCGCGTACCCCGTCCGATCCCCACGCCTGGCACCTGGGCAGGTACAGGGCAGAGTCATCAACGCCCCCGGGCTGCAACCCATGTTTGTGATTGGTGATGACGAGATTTCCAAAGCTTGGCTCATGCAGCGAAAGGAACAGCTTCAGCAACTGCGGGCCGTAGGCGTCGTGGTCAACGTCGCCAGCGCTGAGCGTTTCGCGCAGGTCCGACGCTGGGCAGCCGAGCTTGAGATGATGCCCGCGCCCGCCGATGACCTGGCGGTGCGGCTTGGCGTCACTCACTACCCGCTGCTGATTACCGCGACGGCCATTCAACAGTAGGCGGGAGTAAATATCGTGGCCAGCACCTACACCATCGAGTCTTTACTCCGCCCTGCGGTCGAGCTCTACACCGTCGCCGCCTGCGTCGCTGCGGCACTGCTGTGCGTCCTCGCGCCTTGGGTCTTTGCGCTCTCCCCACTGTTCGGCATCGTGACCGCGGGGATTTATCTTGCCCTGGGCCACATCCGTCTGAAGCAAGCAATGGCTGTCCTGCGCTACCGGCGCAACATACGGCGCCTGCCGCATTACACCATGACCAGCAAGAACATCCCTGTCAGCAACGAGCGACTCTTCGTCGGCAAAGGGTTTCGCTGGACGCAGAAACACACCCAGCGGCTCATGGACACCTACCTCCCCAAGTACGCCGATTACGTCGAACCCACGTCGCTGTATCGCACAGCACGTCGGCTCGAGGAGCGACTGGAGTTCGCGCCCTTTGCGCTCAAGCTCATCACCAAGGCGACGTCCCAGGACAGCTGGCTCAACCCGGTTCGCCCACTGCCGCCAGTAGGCGGCCTGCCTCGCCTGCACGGCATCGAGCCCAATGAGGGTGACGTCAGCCTGCCGCTGGGAGAGCGGGTCGGTCACACGCTGGTGTTGGGTACTACTCGCGTGGGTAAAACACGACTCGCCGAGCTGTTCATTACCCAGGACATCCGCCGCATCAAAGGCCAGGATCGTGAGGTCGTGATCGTATTCGACCCCAAGGGGGATGCCGACCTGCTCAAGCGCATGTACATCGAATGCAAGCGCGCGGGACGCCTGGATGAGTTCTATATCTTCCATCTCGGTTGGCCCGATCACTCGGCGCGCTACAACGCCGTTGGCCGCTTTGGTCGAATCTCCGAAGTCGCCACCCGCATTGCGGGGCAGCTTTCCGGCGAGGGTAACTCTGCAGCGTTTCGCGAATTCGCCTGGCGCTTCGTCAACATCATCGCTCGCGCGCTCGTCGCCCTCGGTCGGCGCCCTGACTACGAGCAGATTCTGCAGCACGTCATTAACATCGACGCCCTGTTCATCGAGTACGCCCAGAAGTACTTCGCCGAGCACGATCCGAAAGCATGGGAAACCATCATCAAGATCGAGGGCGGCATCGATCGCAAGAACCTCAGTTTTGCCATGAAAGATCGCCCGCTTCGTGTGGTCGCCATCGATCAATACATCACGCAGATGCGCATTTCCGAACCGGTTCTCGACGGGCTGCGCTCTGCTGTTCGCTACGACAAGACCTACTTCGACAAGATCGTCGCCAGCCTGCTGCCACTCTTGGAAAAACTGACCACGGGCCGTATCGCCGAGCTGCTCTCCCCTGACTACATGGACCTGGACGATCCGCGCCCGATCTTCGACTGGATGCAGATCATCCGCAAACGCGCCGTCGTCTACATCGGCCTCGATGCACTGTCAGACACTGAGGTCGCGGCCGCCGTCGGCAACTCGATGTTCAGCGACCTGGTGTCGGTCGCCGGGCACATCTACAAATTCGGGGTCGACGACGGACTGCCTGGCGCGGCCAGCGGCAAGGTAGCGATCAATGTCCATGCGGATGAGTTCAACGAACTGATGGGGGAAGAGTTCATCCCGATGATCAACAAGGGCGGCGGCGCCGGCATGCAGGTGACGGCTTACACACAAACCCAGAGCGACATCGAAGCCAAGATCGGCAATCGCGCAAAGGCCGGCCAGGTCATCGGCAACTTCAACAACGTCTTCATGTTGAGGGTGCGGGAAACCGCGACTGCAGAGCTGCTCACCAACCAGCTACCGAAGGTGCAAGTCTTCACCAGCACCCCCGCAAGCAGTGCGAACGACGCCATCAATGGCAAGGCCGCTTTCACGTCGAACACCCACGACCAGATTCAGAGCGTCAGCGTCCCACTGATCGAGCCCGCGCATATCGTCGGCCTGCCCAAGGGCCAGTGCTTTGCGCTGATCGAGGGCGGCAACCTCTGGAAGATCCGCATGCCGTTGCCCGCCAACGATCCGGACGAAGTCATGCCCAAGGATCTGCAGGCTCTCGCGGACAGGATGCGTAAAGGGGGCGGGAGCAACGACACATGGTGGCAAGCGCCCGGCTATCAGGCGCTGAATGAGACGCTGCCAGACGATTTGGTCGATGACTTCAGGCACATGACTGACCACGCCGGCTCATCAACCCGCTCGAGCGCCTGACTCATATGGCCGACATTGCTGAGAAAGCCCAGGAACAGCAGGAAGGTCAGAAGACCTTTCTGGGACTGCTGTTTTCCATTCCCTTTCATTTCATCGGTGTGATGTTCGGCTCGCTCTTGGGCGCGATTATCCTGGAGTGGCTGTGCCTGCACTTTCTCTGGCCCGATGCCGGCTGGAGGCACGCCAAGGAAATGTTCGAGTACGAGCTGGCATGGCTGTCCCAGGATCTTCTACAGAGCGTCATCATCAGAGAACCAGGTCGTACGGCGGCCTGGCTGGCGCAGTGGGTATACGACGCTGTGGTGGTAAACTCAGGCCTGCAAGAAAACCTTCGTTCCTTGGCGCAATACTCCCGCATGACCCAACCCCGCGCAGAAAGCTTTGACCTGCTCTACCAGGTCGGCTGGCTGATCATTCAGCTCGAAGATTACGGTCTGGCTGCGCTTTACACCGTGCTCACCTTCTGCGTGCGGATGGTGATTCTGATCCTCACCATTCCGCTGTTTTTGCTGGCTGCGTTCACGGGTGTGGTGGATGGACTGGTTCGGCGGGATCTGCGCAAGTTCGGTTCGGGGAGGGAGTCGAGCTATCTGTATCACAAGGCGCGCGGGACGCTCTTGCCGCTGACCGTGGTGCCTTGGACGGTTTATCTGGCGATGCCAGTGAGTGTAAGTCCACTGCTGGTTTTGCTGCCGTGTGCAGGGCTGCTGGGGGTGGCGGTTTGCGTTACGGTTTCGAGTTTCAAGAAATACCTTTAGATCCAAGAGAAGTGCAGCTGACCTCGTCAGCTACGCCCAGGTAGCCAGGATCTTCAAGGCTACGGCGCGACACACGCGCTGATCTCCCAAGATCGCAAGAGCATTCGTAGGCGCGATCGGTTGCCGAGGTTCGGTGATGAATGCACATCCGGAGCGCACTCCTGTGCCTGCTCTTTCCAACCTTTCGAGGATTGCCACCCTCGAAAGAGGGATCCTCGAGCATCGTTAGGGGTTATTCCATGAACACTTTCGTACGGCCCGACGCCCACGCACCCTCCACATACCTGAGCCAAGCAGAAACCCGCATCGTGCGCAGAGCATTGGATATTCTCGAACGGCGCTTCTTTGAGGAGCGCATCTCACTAAAACATGCATGCGATGTTGCGGACTTTTTGAGGCTCCAGCTCGCAGGTAGTCAGCATGAGATCTTCGCTGTTCTCTTTCTCGACTCGTTGAACAGGCTGATCTGTTTTGAGGAGCTCTTTCAGGGGTCCATCAATACGTGCACCGTTCACCCACGGGTTGTCGTGCAGCACGCCCTCGCGCACAACGCTGCAGCCGTGATCCTCTGTCATAACCACCCGTCGGGATCCTGTCTACCCAGCGATGACGATCTCTCCCTCACAAAAAAGCTTCAGCAAGCACTGAAGCTGGTAGATGTCAGCGTGCTGGACCACTTTGTGGTGGGAAGTGGCACGCCGTATTCGTTTCTGACTCACGGTCAGCTATGACTGAAGTTCCACTCACTTTGAAGGATGGCCCGTTAGGGCCATCCTCGTTCTCTTCCGGCTAAACCAACATCTGGATCAGCTTTACGATTTCGGTCAGCAGCTTAAGCAGCTCTACTAGAACCATGGGGCACCTCCTATCCGCAATGTTGGCCTGAGTATTGGTCTCTCCCAGAGCTCTGTGCTAACGTCGCGTGGCAATCGGGACGAAGGCAAGGCACTGCCGGCATTGATGATCATCAGGGTCGATATCTTTGCAATCGCTCAAATCAAAGGCTGAAGGGTTGGCGCCCTTCAGCCTTTTTAATGGGCGATAGACACACGTACGGGCAGATGCCCGGCATTCAAATACCTGGTATTCCTTAGTGGATTCTCCGTCAGATCTGCACACGTTAATTTGTAAGCAGAGTGCACGTCAATATCTAACGCAGGGGTGGCGGTAAATTTCTTTATATCCAATGTTGGGATTTTAAGAAAGTTCAATTCCTATGTTGGGAATTGAAACCTAAGACAATGATTCATAAGGAGTTCTTTCTCAGTTCCCATTTTGGGTTTTTACGTTTTTGCGCATTCTCCCGATCCTCCTTAGTGTTTACATGCGTTTACTCTTTCGCGGATTTCCGACCAAAGCGCTCTCAGTTTGCAGACTTGATTTCGTCGCCGCGCTTTCAACGCTTTCAATTTAACTGTTCGTAATGACGTTCGGAAAAGCTATTTTTCGAGCGATCTTTTTGTGGCACACCTTACGCTCGGAAGCTTCGTCGAGACGACAGCGCCCATTTTCAGTGTGGTTCACGAATGATTTGGGGGGGAGATTTTAGCCGCTAAAACACAGGACGTTTCAGGGGAGCATTTTTGCAATCGATTGCAAACGCCCAGATCGAATCTGCCAGTACGTTAGAACCTACGTGTCAAAAAGATCTGACTGCGGTTCGATGCTGATCGCCTCCACCAGGTACGGGCCTTGATTTCGGACATTCCCAACATCCTTGCTGACCGGATGCCACGTGAATTCCTCGGTCGGCCTGCTTTGATTCCTCACGATCTCGGCGGCGCGCTCAGGCGTCGTATCGGGATCAACCCATTCACGTGCCTGTTCAGGGCTCAGCACCACGGGCCGCCGGTCGTGAATGTCGACCATCCCCTCATCCGAGTCCGCGGTGATGATCACGAAACCATCTTGCGCGTTCGGCTCCAGCACGGCAGTCACCTCAGCCAGCGCGGCAAAGAACAGTGGTCCTTCCTCTTTGAGCCGGATGTAGTATGGCTGCTTCCTCTTCGAATTATCCGGATTCTTCAACCACTCGAACCAGCCGTTCGCCGGCGCCAACGCACGCCCATTCGGCCAAAGTTGCTTGAAGAACCTCCCGGTCATCACCGTTTCAACCCTGGCATTGATCGGCGCCGGGCGTTTCCCTTCACCCTTCGCCCAGGACGGTGACCATCCCCACTTCACTTTATCCACGCTCAGCCCACCTTCCACCGGCCGGATTATCTCGACCCGGGTCGACGGCGCGACGTTGTAGCGCTCGATCGGCCACAGATCATAGCCATTGATCACCATCTGCTTTGAGGCCAGCTCTTTCAGGTAGTGATCCATGGGCTCATAGATGGAGTAGCGTCCGCACATGATGTCACCCGTCGAAATTTCCTACATATGAGATTGACCGCAAGCGGACGAGATCGTTAACTGTATATACGTACAGCTAACGCATGCAAGGTGCATCATGAGTGTCTCCATCCTCGGCCCAGTGGCCGCCGCCGGCGAAAGTGTCCCGCTTTACTCGTTCCAGGTGCCAGCGGGGTTTCCTTCGCCCGCTGCCGATCACATCGAAAAGCACATTTCCCTGGATGAGCTGTTCGACATCCGCGCACCCCACGTTTATCTCGCGAAGATCGAAGGCGACAGCATGCAGGGCGCGGGGATCTACAGCGGGGATCTGGTGATCGTCGATCGCAGCGTGTATGCAGAACATGGCGACATCGTGATCGCGGCACTCAACACCGAACCTGTATGCAAGCGCCTGCACATGCGTGAGAACGAAGTCATCCTCATGTCGGAGAATCCCAAATATCCAGCGCGCCACGTCATGGAAGGCGACGAGCTGGTGATCTGGGGTGTGGTGAAATACAGCGTTCGCGATCATGACAAAACCTGAGCCGGTTTTTGCGCTGATCGACTGCAACAGCTTCTACGCGAGCTGTGAGCGCGTCTTTCGACCCGACCTGGCGAAGACGCCGATCGTGGTGCTATCGAACAACGACGGCTGCGTCATTGCGCGCAGCTACGACGCCAAGCCTTTTGTGAAGATGGGCCAGCCCTACTTCCAGATCAAGGACCATCTGCGCAGGAACGGCGTCGTCGCCTTCAGCAGTAACTACGCCCTGTACGGCGACATGAGCGAGCGCGTGATGACCATCATCGAATCGATGGTGCCCGCACTGGAGATCTACAGCATCGACGAGGCCTTCGCGGATCTCACCGGCATCCCGGGTGATCTGACGGCCTTTGGCCGAAAGATCCGCGCGACCATCTACAAGCACACCAGCATTCCTGTCGGCGTCGGCATTGCGCGGACCAAGACCTTGGCCAAGCTGGCGAACCATACCGCCAAACGACTGCAGAACAGGACCGGCGGCGTCGTCGACATCTGCGATCCCCGCAAGCGAGACTGGACCCTGCGCAATACAGACGTAGGTGACGTTTGGGGCATCGGAAAGCGGATGAAAACGCATCTGGAATGCATGGGCATCAAGACCGCCATGGACCTGGCCAAGGCTGACGCGTGGACACTGCGGCAGAAATTCAGCGTGGTGATCGAGAAGACCGCGCGGGAGCTGTCCGGTATCCCCTGTCTGGAACTCGACGAAGCCGACCCGCCAAAACAGGAAATCTGCTGCAGCCGGATGTTTGGTAACCGGCTGACCACCATCGAGCCGATCAAGGAGGCGGTGGCCACCTATACGCAGCGCGCCGCAGAGAAGCTCCGCGCGCAAAACTCGATGTGCAAGAAAATCCGCGTGAGCATCCGCACCGGGATGTTCAACCCTGAGGAAGCCAAGTACGCCAATGCCGCGCTGGTGGAGCTGCCCTACCCGACCAATGATGTTCGCCTCATGACCAAAGCCGCCACTGAAGCGGTCAACCGGTTGTTCCAGGACGGGTTCAAATACAGCAAGGCTGAGGTGCTGCTGATGGATCTCCGTCAGCCTGGCGAATTTACGGATGATCTGTTTTCGGCGGCGCAACCGGAGGCTTCGGAGAAGGTCATGCGCGTACTGGATCAGATTAATGGGCGTTGGGGGCGCGGGACGTTGCGGGTAGCGACCGTGCCGGTAGCGTCGGATTGGGGGATGAGGCGCGAGTTGCTGAGCGAGAGCTTTACGACGAACTTGGATCAGCTTTGGACGGTGAGATGCGATTGACCGTAGGCCGAAGATAAAATCTTGTAAATATTAGAACAATTTAGTACATCTACTCGTTGTTACGGGTGAGCTGGGATCCCTACAGCGCAAATATGCTCCCTCCACCTAAGCAACATAAGCCACGGACCGATGCATCCCCGTATTTACACTTGCGATGTGGATGCAGCGTGCATGCCATGCGATCTATCCGCAGAACCTTACAACAAGGTGACACACATAAAAAAGACAATCATATTGCCATCATTAAGAGATGCGTCTATCATCAGGTTCAACTTTGCATTTTTTCACCCGAAGCGACATTGACTTTCATACACTTTCAAAAATTGAGGCCAAATGAAAAACTTCGATTCCAGGACCTACAGCATAAACGACTTTCTTGAATGGTCCGACAACGATCAGCTAGAGCTCTCTCCGAAATTTCAAAGAAAATCTGTTTGGACTGATAAGGCAAGGTCTTATTTGATGGACACGATTGTCGAAGGCAAACCTATCCCAAAGGTATTCATTAGACAAAAAATCAATCCATTAACAAGAAAATCTGTAAGAGAAGTAGTCGACGGCCAGCAACGACTGAGAACCATTATATCCTTTCTAAAAGATGGCTTCGTTATAAACAAACGTCACAACAAAAAATATGGCGGCCTTTACTTTAGCGAGCTAGCACAAGTCGACGATGAAATTCAAACATTCATACTTGCCTATGAAGTATCTGTAGACCTATTAGTCAACATGTCTGATCCAGACGTACTCGACGTATTCGGACGACTAAACTCTTACTCGGTTACTCTTAACGAACAAGAAAAAATCAACGCAAACCATTTTGGCCCATTCAAAAAGCTGGCAGATACTGTTGCACACAGCAATAATTCGTTCTGGACGGAAAACCGGATCGTTCCCGAGCAAAGCGTTCTTAGAATGCTTGACGTTCAGCTATGCGCGGATTTATTGATAGCAATCATAGACGGTATCAAGAGCAAAAAACAGATCACTAAACAGTATGAGATTTACGAAGCAGAATTCGATCACGACACCGATATACTTGAGTCAAATTTCAACCAAATAATAGTCCTGATAAAAAAAATATTTAATGGAAATTTGAAGACCCGAGAGTTCCGAAGAACCCATGTCTTCTATTCGCTATTTGTAACCCTTTACCATATGCAATTTGGCATATCAAATCTTGCAAGCCCGCGCAAACCAATCGACGAAGACGACCTATCAAAAGTTTCTCAATCACTTGAGAAAATAGACTACATATTTGACGAAGGCAACAAGGACAAGTTAACTAGAGAAGAAACACAATTCTTGGAAGATTGCCGTCGAGCAACAACGGATACCGCAGTTAGAGTTCGAAGAAGCGAATATATTGCCCAGCTAATTACGGAATAACAAATGACCCTACAAGCATCACTGGACGATTTTAGAGCTGGCATTATTAAAGTTAACGACTATATAAGCATGGCCTACCAGAAGGACGGCGCAGGCAATAATATTTTAGACGACAGAAAAATAGAATTCATAGTTGATTCAGCTTTTTTGAAGATGTTTATCTATTGGGAAGGTTTTTTAGAAAGCGCTTTCATCAAATACTTAACCGGAGCCAACTCTACTAATGGAACGGTAGTAACCCGACACGCCAACCCTGTAGATGACAAGCACGCTCACAGTTTGCTGATTGGAACTCAAAAGTATGTAGACTGGGCAAACCATGAGATAGTCAAGAGACTAGCGAAGCTATATCTGGTCGACGGTGAGCCATTGAGTACTGCTCTTGACTCCATTGCTGGCACGCTAAGTGATTTGAAAACCATCAGAAACTCAGCAGCACACGTGAGTAGCACTACCAAAGTGCAGCTGACCGCAGTAGCCAATAGGGTTCTCAATAAAAATCTTTCCAACGTGACAGTTACAGAGTTCATAATGGAGATGCACCCCACCGACGCAAGCAAAACCGTTCTTGAGTACTACCAGAACATGCTAGATATCGCCGCCGAAAACATTTCAGGAAACATTACCTGACCCCCCCCCCCCAAAAAAAAAAAAACGGTGGTTGGAAACCGT
>NZ_JBWXNG010000031.1:0-18757 GCF_056627435.1 Pseudomonas sp. 2 | reverse complement strand
TCAGCGGTTGGGGTTTTGTCTTTTCGGCGCCTCGATAAGCGCCGCTGATAGCCCTCCAATCACCAAGGCGTTGCTTAACAAAAGATAACGTCATGTCGATTGTCATACGTTTCCAAACCCCGATAGGATGAGTTCGCCTCGGTAGCCTGGGCAGGCCACGTCGCGCAGGCTAGAGCGCTTGCGACGTAGGCAGGGTGACCAGGAGAACCTAATAAAAAGAAGGGAAGGGAAAGCTCCATGCGTGCGAATGTTGCATTGTCGCTGTTCATTTTCATAGGCCTGGGCAGCACCGCGCTGGCCGCTGACAGCTCGTCTCCCGCCAGCACCCCGGATCATTCCGAATTCGCGCTCGAATCGAACAAGGCCTCCCGCAGTCTTCTGCTGGACGTCACCCATGCCGGAAGCCGGATGGTGGTCGTGGGGGACCGTGGGCACATTCTCTATTCCGACGATCAGGGTAAAACCTGGGCCCAGGCCAAAGTGCCGAGCCGCCAGTTGCTGACGGCGGTTTATTTTGTCGACGATCAGCACGGCTGGGCGGTGGGGCACGACGCGCAGATTCTGGCCAGCACTGACGGCGGCAAGACCTGGAGCAAACAATTCGAAGACCTCAAGCGCGAGGCGCCGCTGCTGGATGTCTGGTTCAAGGACCTGAATGCCGGGATCGCCGTGGGTGCCTACGGCGCCCTGCTGGAGACCACCGACGGTGGTCAGCACTGGCAGGACATCGGCGATCGTCTGGATAACGAAGACCAATACCATCTGAACGGCATCACTTACGTCAAAGACGCCGGCCTGTTTATCGTGGGTGAGATGGGCAGCATGTTTCGCTCGTCCGATGACGGCCAGACCTGGGAAAAACTCGAAGGTCCCTATCAAGGCTCGCTGTTTGGCGCAGTCGGTACTGCCCAGCCCAATACCCTGCTGGCCTACGGCCTGCGCGGCAACCTGTTCCGCTCCACCGATTTCGGCAGCACCTGGGAGCCTATCGCCCTGCAAGGCGAGCGCGGCCCGCTGGAGTTCAGCATCGCCAACGCCTCAGTGCTGCCCGACAACTCCATTGTCCTCGTAGGAAACGGCGGCAGTGTCATGCGCAGCACCGATGACGGTGAGTCCTTCACGGTGGCCAACCGTTCCGACCGTCTTTCCCTGTCGGGTGTGGCCGAAGACGACAAGGGCAATCTCATTCTGGTCGGACAGGGCGGCGTTCACGTCTCCTCGCCAACAGGCGCTGACATCGCTCAACAATAAGAAGAACGGATCAGGCGAGGACGCTTTCCGATGACTCAATTTCAACACCATCACGACAAACCGACTTTGCTGGAACGGCTGATCTTCAACAATCGCCCGACCGTCATCGTCATCTGCTTGCTGGTCAGCATCGTGCTGTTCTGGCAGGCGACGCTGGTGCGCCCCTCTACCAGTTTCGAGAAGATGATTCCGCTGAGCCATCCGTTCATTCAGAACATGATGGAGCACCGCAACGACCTGGCGAACCTGGGCAACACCGTGCGGATCTCGGTGGAGGCCAGGCAGGGTGACATTTTCACCAAGGAGTACATGGAGACCCTGCGGCAGATCAACGACGAAGTGTTCTATATCTCGGGCGTGGACCGTTCGGGCCTCAAGTCGCTGTGGAGCCCGAGCGTGCGCTGGACGGAAGTGACCGAAGAGGGCTTTGCCGGCGGCGAAGTGATTCCCCAGAGTTACGACGGCTCCCAGGCCAGCCTCGACAAACTGCGTAACAACGTCCTGAAATCCGGCCAGGTCGGCAGGCTGGTCGCCAACAACTTCAAATCCAGCATCGTCGATGTGCCGCTGCAGGAGTTCTACCCGGACCCTGAAGACCAGGGCCGGCTGCTGCCGCTGGATTACCGTCAGTTCTCCCATCAACTCGAACAGAAGATTCGCGACAAGTACGAAGCGCAGAATCCCAACGTCGACATCCACATCGTCGGTTTCGCCAAGAAGGTCGGCGATCTGATCGACGGCCTGATCATGGTAGTGATGTTCTTTGGCGTGGCGTTCCTGATCACGCTTGTGCTGCTGATGTGGTTCACCCGTTGCCTGCGCAGCACCATTGCGGTGTTGAGCACCACCCTGATCGCGGTGATCTGGCAACTGGGGCTGATGCATGTGGTGGGCTTCGGGCTTGATCCCTACTCGATGCTGGTGCCGTTTCTGATCTTCGCCATCGGTATTTCCCACGGCGTGCAGAAGATCAACGGCATCGCGCTGCAATCCAGCGATGCCGACAACGCATTGACCGCAGCGCGCCGCACGTTCCGGCAACTGTTCCTGCCGGGCATGATCGCGATCCTCGCTGATGCCGTGGGCTTCATCACGCTGCTGATCATCGACATCGGGGTGATCCGCGAACTGGCGATCGGCGCCTCGATCGGTGTGGCGGTGATCGTGTTCACCAACCTGATCCTGCTGCCCGTGGCGATTTCCTACGCAGGTATCAGCAAGAAGGCCGTGAGTCGCAGTAAACAGGCCGCAGCCTGCGAGCACCCGTTCTGGCGCTTGCTGTCGAACTTTGCCGCGCCGAAAGTCGCTCGGGTTTCCGTGGTGCTGTCTCTGCTCGCGCTGGCTGGTGGCCTCTGGTACGGCCACAACCTGAAAATCGGCGACCTGGACCAGGGCGCGCCGGAGCTGCGTCCGGATTCGCGCTACAACCAGGACAACAACTTCATCATCAACAATTACTCCACCAGCTCCGATGTGCTGGTGGTGATGGTCAAGACTCCGCCCGAGGGCTGCTCGGCCTATCAGACGCTGTCGGCGATCAACGAGCTGTCGTGGAAGATGGAGAACACGCCAGGCGTGCAGTCGGCAATCTCGCTGGTGACCGTGTCCAAGCAAGTGATCAAGGGCATGAACGAGGGCAACCTGAAGTGGGAGTCGCTGTCGCGCAACAAGGACGTGCTCAACAGCTCGATCTCCCGGGCTGATGGCCTGTACAACAACACCTGTTCGCTGGCGCCATTGCTGATCTTCCTCAACGACCACAAGGCCGAGACGCTGGACCGCGCGGTGCATGCGGTACAGGGCTTCGCCAAGGCCAACAACAAGGAGGGCCTGGAGTTTCTGCTGGCGGCGGGTAACGCCGGGATCGAGGCGGCCACCAACGAAGTCATCAAACAAGCCGAGTTGACCATCCTGGTGCTGGTCTATATCTGCGTGGCGGTCATGTGCATGATTACCTTCCGCTCATGGGCGGCCACGCTGTGCATCGTGCTGCCGCTGGTACTGACATCGGTGCTGGGCAACGCGCTGATGGCGTTCCTTGGCATCGGGGTCAAGGTCGCGACCCTGCCGGTCGTGGCGTTGGGCGTGGGGATCGGCGTGGACTACGGCATCTACATCTACAGCCGTCTCGAAAGTTTCCTGCGCGCCGGGCTGCCGTTGCAGGAGGCGTACTACGAAACCCTGAAATCCACCGGCAAGGCGGTATTGTTCACCGGCCTGTGCCTGGCGATCGGCGTGTGCACCTGGATCTTCTCGGCCATCAAGTTCCAGGCCGACATGGGCCTGATGCTGACCTTCATGCTGCTGTGGAACATGTTCGGCGCACTGTGGCTGCTGCCGGCACTGGCGCGGTTCCTGATCAAGCCGGATAAGATGGCGGGCAAGGTGGGGAATTCGCTGTTCTCCCATTGATAGAACCTCGAAACGAAAAAAACCGCGGCCCGTAAGGTCGCGGTTTTTGCGTTTATTACGCCCCCCGTAGCAGCACGGCTTGCCGACGGGAGCGTTCTCAAGATCGCCCCGCCGGCAAGCCGTGCTGCTACGGGGCGAGGCTGTTGCTCAGATCAGTTGTAAACGAAGAACCCACGCCCACTCTTGCGACCCAGATACCCGGCCGCCACCATCTCCTTGAGCAGCGGGGCAGGGCGGTACTTGCTGTCGTTGAAGCCCTCGTGGAACGCTTCGACGATGGCCAGCAAGGTATCCAGCCCGATCAGGTCAGCCAGCGCCAGCGGGCCGATGGGCTGGTTGCAGCCCAGGCGCATGCCGTCGTCGATGTCCTGCGCGGTGGCCAGGCCTTCCTGCAGCACCAGAATCGCTTCGTTGATCATCGGCACCAGAATGCGATTAACCACAAAGCCCGGGCGGTTGCCCGCAGTGATCGCGGTCTTGTTCAGCCGTTCGGCCAGCTTGATCGCCACCACATGGGTTTCGTCCGCCGTCTGCAGCCCGCGAATCACCTCGATCAGGCCCATCATCGGCACCGGGTTGAAGAAGTGCAGGCCGATGAAGCGCTCCGGGCTGTCGACGCTGGCGGCCAGCTGAGTGATCGACAGCGACGACGTGTTGGAAGCGATCACGCAATCGGAGCCCACATTCGCCGCAATCTGCTTGAGCAGGCGCAGCTTGAGGTCCAGATTCTCGGTGGCCGCCTCGATCACCACCTGCGGATCGTTCAGTTGCGCGTAGTCGGTGGTGCAGCGGATTCTCGCCAGCGCCTGTTCGGCGATTTCGGCGGTCAGCGTCTGCTTGTTGACCTGGCGCTCCAGGTTCTTGCGCACCGTGGCGAGACCGCGCTCCAGCGCCGCGTCGCTGATGTCCAGCAAGGTGACGTCGAAACCGGCAATCGCGCACACCTGCGCGATGCCGTTGCCCATGGTGCCGGCGCCGATCACGGCGATATGTTGCATGCTCATGAAAATGGCCTCGCTCACACGCGTTCGAAGATGACGGCGATGCCCTGGCCGCCGCCGATGCACATGGTCACCAGCGCGTAGCGCCCGCCAATACGGTGCAGCTCATGGATGGCCTTGGTGGCGATGATCGCGCCGGTCGCGCCCACCGGGTGGCCCAGGGAAATGCCCGAACCGTTGGGATTGACCTTCTCCGGATCGAAACCCAGCTCGCGGGCCACGGCACAGGCCTGGGCGGCGAACGCCTCGTTGGATTCGATGACGTCCAGATCGGCGACCGTCAGGCCTGCGCGCTCCAGTGCTTTGCGGCTGGCCGGAATCGGGCCCAGGCCCATCATCGACGGCTCGACACCGGCATGGGCATAGGCCACCAGGCGCGCCATCGGCTTGAGACCATGCTCGCGCACCATGTCGCCGTTGGCCATGACCAGCGCCGCCGCGCCATCGTTCAGGCCCGAAGCGTTGCCAGCGGTGACCGTACCGTCTTTCTTGAAAGCGGTCTTCATTTTTTCCAGTTGCTCGGCGGTCACGTCGCCGCGCACGTGCTCGTCTTGAGCGAACGTGACCGTGCCTTTGCGAGTGGCGATTTCGATCGGCACGATCTGCCCTTCGAAGCGGCCTTCAGCGATGGCGCGTGCAGCGCGCTGCTGGCTGGTCAGCGCCAGTGCGTCCTGATCGGCGCGGGTGATGCCATGGTTTTCGGCGATGTTCTCGGCGGTGATGCCCATGTGGATATTGGCGAAGGGGTCATGCAGCGCGCCGAGCATGTAGTCGTAGGCCTGAACGTTGCCCATGCGCGCGCCCCAGCGGGCTTGCGGCATGATGTAGGCGCCGCGGCTCATGGATTCGGCACCGCCGGCCAGCACGGCCTTGGCGTCGCCGAGCATCAGGGATTGCGCGGCCGACACGATGGCCTGCAGGCCGGAGCCGCACAGGCGGTTGACGTTCATCGCCGGGGTTTCCTTGGTCAGCCCGGCTTCCAGGGCGATGACCCGCGAAAGATAAGCGTCGCGCACTTCGGTAGGGATGACGTGACCCATCACCACATGGCCGATATGCTCAGGCGCAAGGCCGGATTTGGCGATGGCGGCGCGGCTGACCTGGGTGCCCAGCTCGATGGGCGAGACATCCTTGAGGGAACCGCCGAATCCACCGATGGCGGTACGCAGTGCGCTGACGACGAAAACTTCGGGATTGCTCATGTCGACTCCTTCAAACCTGTTGAATTTATGGTGACGGCACCGACGAACGGCATTTCGGCCAGGTGCGGGTTGCGGGCAAGTCTAGATGCGCCTCGCAGCGTGGCCTATGCCGAAACTGTCCATATCGGCTGGCGTTCTTTACCATCTGCGCCGTCGGCTCATTCACGAGCACATCAATAAGAAGGAAAGGCCGGACATGCGGAAAAAGGATTCAGTCTCGATCTATTTCGTGCAGTTGGTGGTGCACGCATTGCGCGACCAGCCGCTGCGCCTGCAGTCGGTGTTGCAGGCAGCGGAGATCGACATGGCGCTGCTCGACGACCCTGCTGCACGGGTGCCGGCCAGCGCCTTTGCCGCCCTGTGGCTGATCCAGATCAAGGAGCTGGAAGACGAGTTTTTCGCGCTGGATTCCCACGGCATGCCACTGGGCAGCTTCGCCCTGATCTGTCGCGGGCTGATTCAGGAGCCGAATCTGGAGAAGGCGCTGCGCCAGTGCCTGAACAGCTTCGGACTGTTTCTGCGGGATTTTCGCGGCAGCCTGATCATCAGAGGCCAGCGCGCGGTGATCTCCGTGGACACCCGCGTCGACGACCCGACCCGTCAGCGCTTCGGCGAGGAGACCTTTCTGCTGCTGATGATCAGCCTGCTGTGCTGGCTGGGCGGGCGGCGTATCACCATCGACCGGGCGCAGTTTCGCCAGACTCGTGCGCGCCTGAGCGATGACCCGCTGCTGTGGGGCTTCAACCTGACCTTCGGCGAGCAGAAAACCGAAATCGAATTCTCCAGCCACTACCTGCGCCTGCCGGTGGTGCAATCGCTGCCGTCACTCAAATCGTTTTTGCGGAGTGCGCCGCAATGGCTGGTCATACGTTTTCGCAATCAGCGTGGGCTGGCGGCGCAGGTCTATCAGCGCCTGCGTAACAGCCATTACGGCCATTGGCCGACATTGATCGAAATGGCGGACGAACTGAAACTCAGCCCCACGACCTTCCGTCGCAGGCTCGAGCGCGAGGGCTGTGCGTTTCAGGGGATCAAGGACGAGGTGCGCCGTGGCATCGCCCAGCACAAGCTGCGGGAGACCGACATGAGCGTGGTGGACATCGCCTCCCTAGTGGGTTTCCAGGAGCCCAGCGCGTTTCACCGGGCGTTCAAGAAGTGGACAGGGCAGAGCCCGGGAGCCTATCGCTCCAGGCACCTGCCCTGATCAATCGGCAGCAGCGGCGAGGCCTGTCAGGGTAGCCACGCAGCCTGCCAGGCCTGCTGCGCATGCTCGTCGAACAGCCAGTCTTGCAGTACCTGCTCCCTCAGTTGTCCGCCGTTGCGAGCCGCCATGACGGGATCCTGAACATGGCGGCGAATGGCCTCAAGCCATGCCTCCAGCGACGCAGGCACCCGGGTGACCTGAAAATGCCCTTCGTAAGCGGGAACGTCACTGCAGATCACCGCAACCCCACAGCTGCCCAGTTGCAACAAATCGATGTTGGTCTTGCAGGCGCTGCGCAAGTTATCCACGGCCGGCAGCAAGGCAATATCCAGATTGAGGCTGGCGAGCAGACCCGGGTAGTCGTCGGCTTGCGCAGCCTCATGACGTTCTCTGACTTCATCACGCAACAGATCGGTCTGATCGCCCATCACCACCCAGTGGACCTCGTCCGCCAGGCGACGAATCACCGGGATCATCATGTGCAAGTCTTCAGCGTCCCAGCGCTGGCAGACCAGGCCGACTCGCGGTTTTTGCCGAGTGCCCGAGGGGCTTGGGAGGTTGCCCCATTTGTCTGGGTCCAGGCGAGACGGCAATAAGCGGACATCGCTGTGGAACTCACGGGCCAGGCCGGCCAGCAGTGGCGTTGCGGCGACCACCCGATCAGCCAGGCGCAAGGTCTTCTGCAGACGCTCGACGTGCTCCGGGCTGAAGGCGAATGGGTCGTCGAGCGAATTCGAAGCGAGTTGGACATGGCACAGGTCCATTGTTACAAACAGCCCGGCCTGTATTTTTGCCATCGCCAGGCTGCGCAGAGGGTCGTCGTCCAGACTCGCCTGGAGCACGAGCACCTGTGGATTGAGCCGGGCCTGTTGCGGCAGCGATAACCGGTGAGCACTGTGCAGGCCGTTGATCAGGCCTGCACGTTGCAGGCTCTGGAACGGTGTGACGATACGCTCCTGCGGCGCGGCATCGGTCACGTCGCTGTAAGCCAGAACGGTAGGGCAGCGTTGCCAGGCCAGTGGCCGCCAGATCTGGCGCAGGTTGACTTCAAGCTCGACGCAGTTCAGATCCAGAGACAGCAATGGATTGAATGCCGGATCGTTGGCCAGGCGTGGCAGCCATTTCTGAAACATCGCCAGTTGTTCGCCCAGAAAACGCTGATTCTTGGCATGCTGGCTGGCAGGGTCAACGGTGTTCTGGCTGACGTTGCCTTCGTGTATCACAACCGCGTGAGGCGTCCAGACCGTCAGGTAACCGCGCTCGGCCACTTTAAGGCACAGATCGATGTCGTTGTAGGAGACCGCGAAAGAGGTTTCGTCCAGACCGCCCACGTCTTCATAGAGACTGCGGCGGATCATCAGGCATGCCGCCGTGACCGCGCTCAGATTCTGATCGACCTGAGCCCGCTGCATGTAGCCCTGAATGAAAAACGGCTCGCCCAGCCAGGGGTGACACGCGGGACCGTCCAGCCCAAGGCGAACGCCCGCATGTTGCAAGCGCCAGAAGGGGAACAGCAGCCTGGCGCCGACGATCCCTGCTTCCGGACGCAGCGCGTGGTTCAGCATCTCGTCCAGCCAGCGATCATGCACCACGGCAGTATCGTTGTTCAGCAGCACCAGATAGTCGCCCCTGGCGTGACGGGCAGCGGTGTTGTTGATTTTCGAATAGTTAAACGGATGGGGGTAGCGCAGGACCCGGATCTTGTCGCTGGCGAGGTCTTCGAGCTGTGCCAGCCAGGCCAGCGCCTCGGGGTCGCGGCTGTCGTTGTCGACGATCAGCACTTCGTAGTTGGCATAGCAGGTCTTGGCCAGCAGGGTTTCTACGCACCGGCGCAGCAGGGGCAGTTGATCACGGGTCGGAATGATGATCGACACCAGCGGTGTTTCGCCGTGGTGATACTCAACGTGATATCGCCGGGCGAGCGTCTGAAGGACGCGGGCGTCGGGATAGCCACGCCGCTTCAGGTGGCGTTCAAGTACCCGGATTTCCTCGGGGTTTTCCACCGCTTCAGGGGTTTGGCACACCAGCAGGGGTTCGCAGATGTGCAGGATCCGGTCAGCGCCCTCGTTCTCGAACAGGCGCAAAATGAGGTCCAGCTGCGCCGCTTCATGGCAGCCTGGATCGAAACCGCCCACATCGATCAGCATTTGTCTGCTCAGCAGCCAGTGTCCGGCGGTGAGCAGCGGGTAGCTCAGAAGATAGTCGAGATTGAAATCCGGTCGCATCGCCGAACCCAGCTCGCCCCTGGCCGAGCGATGCATTTCATCGGCGAACGCCGCACGGCAATGCGCAGAGTCGATGAGTTTGAGCGCGCACGCGGTCAGGCCGAAGGACGTGAACAAGGTGCCCGCCTCGATCACCACCAGCCAGTCGAAGTCGCCGGCATGAGTGAGCGTGTTCAGCGTGGCGCCAAGGGTACCGCCGGCATCGGTCAGCTGGTTCAGCTCGATGCCGGACGCCACCTCGAACGCGCGAAAGACGCTCGACAGCACAGCGACCTGTACTGACGCGCCCAGCTCGGTGAACGAGCGCAGGCTGTCCAGGCTTCGCTGTACCGACTCGTGGCGGTCATGGCGGTCATCGATCACGACCAGCAATGAGGGAATGCCCGTGCGCGCAAGGTGCTCGCGGATCAACTGCCATTCCCGGTCATCCGGGTGTCGAAAATCCAGCCAGGCCTGCACCTGTTCCGGGTTCAGCCGTTGGGGCAGCGGTGCGCTGAGGTTCGCCAACAGGTTGAAATCGGCATAGCCTGCCTGGCTTGTGGCGGCGCGCATCCGGACCCAGCCGTTGTCCAGTGAAGGCGTGTTCCATCCTGATTCGCGCACCAGTCGGTGAAAACGGTGGACATCCGCAGTGTCGGCGCCTGCGGTTTCGATCCCCTGATCGGTCAGGTTACGCGGGGCGATGCGGGTACTGCTCAGCAGCGCGGGGAGTAGCACCAGATCACCGTGGCGCAGCAGCTGGACATACATCGCAAGGTCGGCCAGATCATCGAGCGCCTCGCCCTTGAGGGAAAACAGGTGCTCCCCAAGGGCCACAAGATCGCAGCGCCGACACAGGACGCCGCTCAACTCGCCAATGAAATTGCAGGTGAACTCGCCGAGAAAGGCCACAACGTCCGGACCGTGCATGGCCTGAGGGCTGACGAACCGCAGTCTGGTCTGCAGATTGTCGGGCAATACCTGATCGAACTCGTCAATCCACTGGCGCGCACCGGCGGCCAGGCTTGCCTGTGGCGTCGCTTCCAGGGCGTGAACCAGTTGCGCGATGCTGTCCGGGGCCAGGACTGCATCGTCCGACAGGAACTTGATGTATTCGCCACCGGCCAAGGCAACGGCCTGTGTCAATGAAGCGCTCAAGCCCTGGTGATGTGCGCTGGACACGTGACGGATTGACCTGCCACTGCCCGAATAGAGGCTCAGGATACTGTGTACACTGCCCGCCTGCGTGTCGTCGCAGACCACGATTTCAATGGCTTGATAGGTCTGATCCATGACGCTGCGCAATGCCGCGTCGAGAAAATCGGTCTTGCCGACTGCGATGACGACGCTGACCAGGCGTTGAGATTCCATTTTCATATCCGATGCGGGAAACACGACGGGTGTCGCTGTTTCGAAGTTGCAGCTCAACCCGATGAGCCTGTGGGGCGCTGCCGCCATGAATATGACGGCAGGCGCACAATACTCGCGTAAAGCAATAAGTCAGCCAAACCTCGCCGGATCCGGGCACGGCGTCAAGGCGCTTGATATTTTGAACGCCCGACGCTTATTTTGTACGCCTCGCTGCGCGGCGCCGCGGCGGGCATAAGAACCCTGCATAAAAATAAAGGACTTGAGTCATGAGTAGCGATGGCCACAATTCACTCGCGCAGCGATTGATGGGCATTGATGAAATTGAGTGTGTCACCCCGGACCTTAACGGCGTGCCACGGGGCAAGGTCATGACGGCGGAGGGCTTTCTGGAAGGCCGCCGCCTGCAACTGGCCCGTGGGGTGCTGCTGCAGTGCATCATGGGCGGCTATCCCGCCGCGAAGTTCTACGGCAGCGACGACGGCGATCTGGCGCTGGTGGCCGACCCCGCGCAGACCCATCGCCTGCCCTGGAGCGACGAGCCTCGCGCACTGGCGATCTGCGACGCTGATGAGTTGGACGGCGAGCCGTCGAATCTGTCGACCCGTGGCCAGCTCAAATCGGTCATCGCCCGCTATGCCCGCCATGGCTGGTCGCCGGTGGTAGCCACCGAACTCGAGTTCTTTGTCTTCGCCCCCAACAGTGATCCCAACCAGCCTTTCAAGCCGCCGGTGGGGCTGGACGGGCGTCGCGAGGATGGCCAGTCGGCGTTCAGCGTCAGCTCCAACAACGGCCTGCGGCCGTTCTTCAGCGAAGTCTATAAATGCATGGCAGCGCTGGGCCTGCCTCGCGACACCTTCATGCATGAAATGGGCGTCAGCCAGTTCGAGATCAACCTGCTGCACGGCGACCCGCTACTGCTCGCCGACCAGACCTTCCTGTTCAAGCACATGCTCAAGGAAGTAGCGCTCAAGCACGGCCTGACCGTGGTGTGCATGGCCAAGCCGCTGGCACACACGCCGGGCAGTTCGATGCACATTCATCAGAGCGTGGTGGACAGCGCCACCGGGAAAAACATTTTCAGTGATGCCCAGGGCGAACCCACCGCGGCGTTCCGCCACTTCATCGGCGGCCAGCAGGCGGCCATGGCGGACTTCACCGCGCTGTTCGCGCCCAACGTCAATTCCTATCAGCGCCTGTGCCATCCGTTCGCCTCGCCTAACAACGCCTGCTGGTCCCACGACAACCGTGCCGCGGGCCTGCGCATCCCGGCCAGCGCACCAGTGGCCCGGCGCGTGGAAAATCGTCTGCCCGGCGCAGATGCCAACCCATATCTGGCCATAGCAGCTAGTCTTTCAGCCGGGCTTTATGGAATCGAACAGCAGCTTGAGCCAACGGATGCGATTCAGGGAGAATTCGCCGTGCCGGATCATCTGTCGCTGCCCTGCACCTTGCATGCGGCGCTGGAGCGTCTGAAACGCAGTGGGCTGGCCAAGGAACTGTTCGGGGCCGAGTTCATCGAAGGCTACATCGCGTCGAAGACCCTGGAACTGACCAGTTTCTTCAACGAAATTACTCCCTGGGAACGCCGAGTCTTGGCCCAGGATGTGTAAAAACTACTGCGCTCGGTACTACTGCGTTAAAAACAGGCGGAAAATGCTCATTTAGAGCCCCTAGACTCCGCTTTTCCGCCTGTTTTTGCCTTGTATTACCTTCGCTCGTGACGTTTTTACACACCCTGTTTCCCAGGCTTAAAAACCGCGTTTCGGAAATCCTCCATGGATGAGGATTTCCGTTTTTGGAAAGTCGATGCGCCAAATCTGGAAATCCTTTCGAGCGCTGTATTTCGCCTCACTGATGATGCTCATCGGTTCGGGCCTGTTAAGTACCTATCTTGCGTTGCGCCTGGCCGCCGATCATGTCGACGGGCTGTGGGTCGGTGCGCTGATGGCTGCCAACTACGTGGGGCTGGCACTGGGCGGCAAGGTCGGCCACCGGCTGATCGGCCGGGTAGGGCATATCCGCGCCTACGCCACCTGCGCCGGGATCGTCGGCGCGGCGGTGCTCGGGCATGGCCTGATCAACTTTGTGCCAGCCTGGATATTCCTGCGGATGATCGTGGGCCTTGGCATGATGTGCCAGTACATGGTCATCGAGAGCTGGCTCAACGAACAGGCCTCGCCCAAGCAGCGCGGGCTGGTGTTCAGCGGCTACATGATCGCGTCCTATCTGGGGCTGGTGCTGGGTCAGCTGATTCTGGTGATCCATCCGCAGTTGGGGCCTGAATTGCTGATGCTGGTCGCGATGTGTTTTGCGCTGTGCCTAGTGCCAGTGGCGATGACCCGCAGCATTCACCCGGCGCCGATGCGCCCGGCACCGCTGGAGCCGCTGTTCTTCATGCGGCGGGTGCCACAGTCGCTGACCACGGTGCTCAGCGCGGGGCTGATCATTGGTTCGTTCTATGGCTTGGCACCGTTGTTCGCTGCGCAGCAGGGGCTGTCCACCGACCACGTCGGTCTGTTCATGGCCTGCTGCATTGGCGCGGGATTATTGGTGCAGGGGCCGTTGGGCAGGATTTCCGACCGCTATGACCGCGCCAAGCTGATTCGCGGCTTTGCCGGGTTTCTGGTGCTGGCCTCGTTGCCGTTGGCGATCTTCCCCGGATTGCCGATGGAAGTGGTCTTCGCCATGGGCTTCGTGACCTCGCTTTTGCAATTTGCGCTGTACCCGCTGGCCGTGGCGTTCTCCAACGACCACGTCGAGGGCGAGCGCCGCGTGTCCCTCACGGCCATGCTGCTGATGACCTACGGCGTGGGCGCCAGTATCGGGCCGCTGGTGGCCGGTGTGCTGATGAAGCAGTTCGGCAGCAACATGCTCTACGCCTTCGTCTGCTTCGTCGCGTTGATCCTGGTGCTGCGCATCCGTCCCAAAGCCGTCACCAACCTGCACCAGGTGCAGGACGCGCCGCTGCACCACGTGGCCATGCCCGAAAGCATGGCCAGCTCGCCACTGGTGGTCGCACTCGACCCGCGTGTGGATGAACAGGTGGTGCAGGATCAGATGCAGAACGCCGCAGAGGCGGGATCACCTGCACCAGAAGCGCCAGCGCAGGCGGCGACCGAGGAGGTACAGGAACGGGTTCTGCCGTCAGGCGAAGGCGTTGTACGGCCGGTAGCCGTGGTCGAGGAGGTCAATGGCGAGCCGGCAGACGATGCGCGGGATGTGGGCGTGGATCGGCCGTTGTAAAGAGTGACTGTCAGGCAAAAACACCTGTGGGAGTGAGCTTGCTCACGAATGCGTCATTTCAGTTCTTGAACAGATGGCTGAAGAGGCGCGTTTCGTGAGCAAGCTCACTCCCACAGAGCGGTCGCTGATGTCGGTCGATCAGAAATCGTCGTCTTTGTCGAAGCGGCGCGCTTCGCGTTGCAGCTGGTAGACGAAGCGCTCGACCTGACGCTGCACCAGGCCACTGATGTTGTGGAAGCGCACGCCGGCGAAGGTGGTGTTGATCTTCTCTTCGAAGTGCAGGTAGCGCAGCTCGACCGAGGTGGTCATGTTGCCGAAGGGCAGGGCCGCGATGAAGCGGTCGTAGACCTGGCCCAGCTGCATGCGCTCGGAGAAGTCGCCGTCGAAACGCAGCTTGCAGCCGGTGGCCGAGATATCCAGCAGCTTGCCGCGCAACGGCGACTTGAGCTTCTCGCCGCCGACTTCGATGTCGACCAGCGAGGCCAGCTTCAAGGCTGCGCGGAAGGCGTTACGGCGCTGGTGATAAATGACTTCTTCAGGCAGAGGGCCGCGATAGCTGTGCGGGTCCTCGATGATGGTCATCTGTGCCTTGCATTCCCAGGCGATGCGCACGCCATCGTGGAAGCCTTCGACACGGAACGCTTCGCCATTGGCCATGAAGCGCTCGCCATCGCGAGGAATCATTTCATCCAAGGCGATGACGTTGTTGTCACGGTCGACTTCGATGACGTAGCTCTGGAAACGCTGGCTGCGCTCATGGAAGGTGATGATCAAGGGATCATGGCTTTCCATCAGCAGCCGCAGGTTGGCGGCAATTTCCAAAGGCGTGTTCAGTACCTTTGGTGGCTGCGGAACATCTTCCGCGCTTAAGGCATTCACGGTTAATCCATCTCCAGGCAAAAAACGACAACGTGCGGCGCAGGCAGTTTGCCATCATGTCGCACGTCTTGATACAAGAACTTACGCCTGGCTAAGCGGACGCGGTCTCATCTTTCCGGCAGTCGAACCCCGGCTGTCATACAGCGTGGGTGTATCGCCACCGTTGAGGATGCGCAGCTGTTGAGCCGTGGTCAGCTGCTGCAGCTGAATCAGTGCGCCATTCTGTTCGTTGGCGGCCTGACATTCGGTCATCAGCGCGTTCAATTCGTCGCCCGCTTTCAACAGTGCTTCGCCGACTGCGGAGTGCTTGGCCACTTCTTCGAGTCCCGCGCGATTGGCGGGCAGGCCCAGACTGCTCATCAGTTGGCTGCGTCGGCGTCCATGCTGCTCGAGCACGATCACCAGCGCCTGTTTCTGCGCCAGGATGTGTTCCATTTCGACCATATTGCGTCCGTGAAGCGCCAGTGCCTCGGCCTTCAGGATGTCCAGCAGATGCCGGGTCGGCGCAATATCGTCCGTGATCAGTTGAAGCAATGTAGTGTCTTGCATCGCATGCCCTGGGATTCAAGCGTCCAGAAGCCCCTGCGCGGACCGGGGGCTAGCGCTGGGCTTCGAAATCAAGCAGTTTGCTGGCAACGCGGTTGCTGTCGACCTTGTAGCTGCCGTCGGCGATAGCCTGCTTCAACTCGGCCACGCGGGCGCTGTTGACGGTGGGCTGATCACGCAACGAATCAGTGATCTTCTGCAACTGTTGAGCTTCGCTGCTCAAATGTACTTTCTCGCCGCTGCCGTCAACGCTCTGGGAAGTGCTGGCCGTCGCCGGGGCTTCGGTCTTGCTGGTTTCCTTGGTGTTGGCGGTACGCGAAGTACCGCCTACGGCAGTGGAGCTATTCAAACGACTGAAGTCGATGACCATGATTAAAACCTCTGGGTTCTAGGACGCTTGCCTTTGTTTCGGCTAGACCCGGAATAACTTTAGGGCCAATGCGAAAACAGTCTCGAGTCGACTTCGCACAGGCCGGACTGGCTCCGAGTGTAGAAAAAGCGCAAGCGTAGCGCCAGAGATTCCTGCGCCTTACATAGGCACCTCGACTTGCCCGGGGGCGACCACGTTGGCCTTGATCACGCGCTTGGAATTGAGGTTCTTGACCCGGATCTGCTCGTTCAGGCCACCGTCAGCCAGGGCTTCACCGGGCATGCGCACGCTCATGGCCCCACTGCGCGCGGTGATCACCACCTGGTCGCCCTTGTGGACCATCTGCGGTTGCTCCAGATGCACCGGGGTGAGGATCTGGTCGATGACCGTTGGTCGGACAACTTTCTGCCCGATCGCCTGATCCAGCGAATCGAGAAAACCCTGCCCCAGCAGGCCCACGTCGCGCTCGCGCAGGGCCACGTCGCCGGACGAGACGATCGCATCACGCTTCATCGGCCGCACCACGGTCACCACATTGCGAAACAGATGTACCTGCGCAGGCACGAACACCGTCCACGGTGAGGAGCCTTCGCAGCGCAGCTTGACCGTCACCCGGCCGATGGGCGTTGCCGAGTTTTCCAGCGAGGCTGTCAATTCCTTGTCGCAATGCGGCATGCGCAGGCGCGGGTCGAGCTGTTTGACTTCGATCTCGTAGCGTCCCTGGGTCTGACTGGTCGCCAGATAGTCTTCTACGGTGAATTCAAGAAAGCCCTGGGTAGCGCCGATAAGTTGTTCAGGCAGGGTTACGTTGTCCGCCCGGGCCGCGTTTGCGACGCCGAGCAGACACAGCGCGACCACCACGCTATAAAGGCTGCGGGTCGCGGTGTAGAAGTGTCGAGATACTGTCATTGGCAAGTTCATGACAGGTCAATAGCAAGGGCCGTGCCGCTTGCCGTCAGGGCAGTGCGCGACTGGTCGTTTTGGGAGGGGTGGTGCATGGCTGGTGTTTTGGATTCAGTGAACCAGCGCACTCAACTGGTAGGGCAGAACCGCCTTGAACTGTTGCTGTTCCGGCTGGAAGGCAAGCAGTTGTATGGGATCAACGTGTTCAAGGTAAAAGAGGTGCTTCAGTGCCCAAAACTTACCCTCATGCCCAAATCCAGTCCGATTGTGCGCGGAGTGGCTAATATTCGTGGCGGGACGATTCCGATTCTCGACTTGTCGATGGCGACCGGGGCTGCGCCTCTGGCCAACATCGCCAATTCGTTCGTGATCATTACCGAGTACAACACCAAGATTCAGGGTTTTCTGGTGCATTCGGTCGAACGCATCGTCAACATGAACTGGGAAGACATTCATCCGCCACCCAAGGGGACCGGGCGCGATCACTACCTCACGGCAGTGACGCGCATCGATAACCAGTTGGTGGAAATCATCGACGTGGAGAAAATCCTCGCCGAGGTGGCACCGGTGTCGGAAAACATTTCCGCAGGCGTGGTGACCGAAGAAGTCGCGCACAAGGCGCTGTCGCTGCGTGTGCTGACGGTGGATGACTCTTCGGTGGCGCGTAAGCAGGTGACCCGTTGCTTGCAGACGGTGGGGGTTGAAGTCACGGCGTTGAACGACGGTCGTCAGGCGCTCGAATTCCTGCGCAAGCTGGTGGACGAGGGCAAGAAACCGGAAGAAGAATTCCTGATGATGATCTCCGACATTGAAATGCCGGAGATGGACGGCTACACCTTGACTGCAGAGATCCGCAACGATCCGCGCATGCAGAAGCTACACATTATCTTGCATACTTCGTTGTCCGGCGTGTTCAACCAGGCGATGGTGAAGAAAGTCGGTGCCGACGATTTCCTGGCCAAGTTCCGGCCGGACGATCTGGCGGCCCGCGTGGTTGATCGTATCAGGGCGGCAGATATCAGCTGAGCAGGGCTTTCCCTGGTGGCTGTTCACATGATTTGAGAGGCGGCATGTCTACAGGTAATTTGGATTTTGAGCAGTTCCGGGTCTTCCTGGAAAAAGCCTGTGGCATTTTGCTGGGTGAAAACAAGCAGTACCTGGTCTCCAGTCGCCTGAACAAGCTGATGGAGCAGCAGGGCATCAAGTCGCTGGGCGAGTTGATCCAGCGTATTCAGAGCCAGCCGCGCAGTGGTCTGCGCGAGCAGGTGGTCGATGCGATGACGACCAACGAGACCCTGTGGTTTCGTGACACGTATCCGTTCGAGGTGCTCAAGAGCAAGGTGCTGCCCGAGCAGCTCAAGGCCTCGCCGGGTCTGCGTCCGCGGATCTGGTCGGCGGCCTGTTCGTCGGGGCAGGAGCCGTATTCGCTGTCGATGTCGATCGATGAGTTCGAGCGCAGCAACCCGGGGTTGATGAAGTCGGGTGCGCAGATTGTGGCGACCGATTTGTCGGGGAGCATGCTGACCAATTGCAAGACCGGGGAGTACGACAGTCTGGCGATCGGCCGGGGCTTGTCGCCGGATCGGCTGCAGCGGTATTTCGATCAGAAGACGCCGGGGCGCTGGACGGTGAAGGCGCCGATCAAGAGTCGTGTGGAGTTTCGCTCGTTCAATCTGTTGGACAGTTATGCGGCGTTGGGCAAGTTTGACATTGTGTTCTGTCGCAACGTGCTGATTTATTTTTCGGCCGAGGTGAAGAAGGACATTCTGTTGCGTATTCATGCGACGTTGAAGCCGGGGGGGTATCTGTTCCTCGGGGCGTCGGAGGCGTTGAACGGGTTGCCGGATCATTATCAGATGGTGCAGTGCAGTCCTGGGATTATTTATCAGGCCAAGTAGGTTTGGTGGTGGTCTGATTGTTTGCTTGAAACCCGGCGTTGATGCCGGGTTTTTTGTGGGCTGCGGGATCGTGGTGGGCGTCAGGTTTTCAAGATCAAGATCAAGATCAAGAGCGCTCTTCCTAACGTCAGATCTGTTTCGACTTCGTCGAGTTACTTGGAAAAGTCGGAATGCCGCACCACCCCCAAGTAACCAAGGGGTCCTGCTCCTGGTTTGGGTCCTCCTTCGTCGGACTTCCCTCCCTCCGGCGATGTTCCGTGGGCCCGGCGCGAA
>NZ_JBWXNG010000030.1:0-19371 GCF_056627435.1 Pseudomonas sp. 2 | reverse complement strand
TCCCCGGCAGGGCGTCGAACTCGCGCACCGAAATGCTCCTTTCCCGCACCGCTCAAGGCTCATCCAGCTCAATGGTCATCAGCTTCATGATCCTGCTGTGCCGCGTGGCGGCCGAGTTGTGAATTATGAAGACGTTCGGTTATCCGCCGGGGCGGTGGTTGAGGATGCTCAAACAGATAGATTTGCGTTGGAATGTGGGGACGTATGGATTGATTAATTAGCTTGTGAGTGATTGTTATTTCGACAAAGTGTAGCCGGCTCAATGGAAAGTAGGGCGACTGTTATTTCTGACAGTATCCCTACATTAATTCATGTGTAATGATTTTTTTGTGGGGCGGGTAGTTGCATTTTTTAAAACCGTTAGTCGCAGAATCGCGTCCCGGATAGACGCCTGATGGAGATGGCCATAATGGAATCCAAGGACAAGGAATCCGCTAGCTTGAGCTTGGCGAAAAGTTTGGAGCATTTGACTGCGGCCGATACGATACAGGTATTCGATGGGACTCAGTATCTCGGAACTGCCACGGTCATAAATGGCGTGTGGAGTCTTGAGGTTAAAGCGTTGGCGTTGGGGCAACACACATTTTTGGGCAAGGCAGGCACTGTTCAATCCAATGATTGGCGAGTGATCGCGGTGCCGATTGATGAGTCCACCGGATTTGATGACGGTACATTCAATGGTTGGCAGCGAGGACCCGCAGGCGCGAACTTTGTGATACGCGTTCACGATAACCCGGTTGGTAGTAACACTCATGTAATCCGAAACACTGGAACGGTGCCGCCCGGTGTGGCTTTATATAAGGCGATTAGCGGTTTGCGCGTCGGTACACGCTACCGCTTTACATTGGGGCTTAATCAATTGCCCGCGGGAGGGCGCTTCTACATCTCAACTTCCAATGGCGACGCCAGCACGGTGGTGGACATTGCCAGGTGGCATTTTTTTCAACTGGACTTCACTGCAAGCGCTGGCACGATGGAGATGCGCCTGATGCTGGAGAATGGAAAGCAGGGGGGCTGGTTTGATGTGGACAGCATACGGATTCAAAGCATTTAGTGCTCGCGTGATACACGCAGTTTAGATACTTGATTTGTGTCAGGCATCAACACCGCAATCAACGCCCTGACCACCCCCGGCAGGGCATCCAGCTCGCGCACCAGAATGCTCCTTTCCCGCACGGCCCAAGGCTCATCCAGCTCGATGGTCACCAACTTCATCGTCCGGCTGTGCCGCGTGGCCGCCGACTCGGGAATGATGCCGATCCCCACCCCGGCTTCGACCATCCGGCAGATCGCCTCGAAGCTCGACACCTGAATCCGCAACGACAAATTCTGCCCCAGCCGTTCAACGTGATCGCGTAGAAAACTCAGCAACGTGCTGCCTTCGTGCAGGCCGATGTGCTGAAAGGCCAGGGTTTGTTTCAGCGTTACTTTCTTCTGTGTGGCCAATTCATGGCCTTCGGGCACGGTCAGCACCAGGCGGTCGGTGCTGAAGTGGAGCACCTGCAAACCTGCGGCTTCGACGGGCCCTGCGATGATGCCCATGTCGGTGCTGCCGTCGAGCACGCCGCGCACGATGTCGCGGGACAGGCGCTCCTGCAGGTCGACCGTGACGCCGGGGCGTTGGGCGAGGAAGCCTGCGAGCACTTCGGGCAGAAATTCGGTGACCGCCGTGGTGTTGGCGAAGATGCGGATGTGCCCGGCCGAGTCGGTGCCGTAGTGGGTGAATTCGCTTTTCAGGTAATCGACCTGGCTCATGATCAGCCGCGCGTGCTTGAGCAGTCGTTGCCCGGCCGGGGTCAGTTCGACGCCGCGGCTGTCGCGGTACAGCAGGCGGGTGTCGAGCTGGCTTTCCAGGGCCTTGATCCGCGCGCTGGCGGCGGCGGGGGAGAGAAAGGCGCGGCGCGCGCCCTGGGTCAGGCTCGGGGATTCGCCGATGTGGATGAAGAGGCGCAAGTCAGCCAGGTCGAAGTGCATGGTTGTGTCCGGACATTGCAAAGGCGTTCAGCATACATGAACGCCGGTATACGCAAATGCAAATTCACAGAATGCCGGGTAAATCCCATGATCACTGCATAACACGCTGCATAACAACAATCGCAGAGGATCATCCCCTATGAGTTCGACAGATTCGCCGGTGGATTTCAGTGCCTGGATCGGACGCACCGAAGAGGCCCGGGATCATCTGAGCCTGAACCTGATCAAGCGCATTGCCGCCACCTTTGGCGAGCCGCTGCCTGCCGAGGGCGAAGCCTTGCCTGCGCTGTGGCAGTGGTGTTTCTTCCAGGAGCCAGTGTTCGAAAGCCTGCTGGGCACTGACGGGCATCCCGCTCGTGGCGGGTTTCTGCCGCCGGCCGACAACCGCAATCGCATGTGGGCCGGTGGCCGGGTCGAATTCATCCAGCCGCTGAAAGTCGGCGCCGAGGCCCATCGCCTGTCGACCATCCTGCACATCGAAGAGAAGCATGGCCGCACCGGTTCGCTGTTGTTCGTCACCGTGCGCCACGACTACTCGCAGAACGCTGAGCTGTGCGTGCGCGAAGAGCAGGACATCGTCTACCGCGAACCCAACCCGCCCAAGCTCAGCAGCGGCGAAGCGCCTGCGCAAGGCGACTGGAGCGAGACCATCGAACCGACGCCGACCCTGTTGTTCCGCTACTCGGCCGTGACCTTCAACGGCCACCGCATTCACTACGACTACCCCTACGTCACCGAGACCGAAGGCTACCCGGGCCTGGTGGTGCATGGGCCGATGATCGCCACCTTCAACCTGCGGGCGTTCATCCGCGCCAACCCGGAGAAGCGCGTGCGCCACTTCGCCTATCGCGGCGTGCGCCCGCTGAACGTGCCGACGCCGTTCCGCGTGGGTGGGCAAATCACCGAGCCGGGCAAGGCGCAATTGTGGGCGGGCAACGAGGCCGGTGTGGCGCAGAGCGCCGAAGTGCTCTTCGACTGATTCCTTCTTTTATATAGCCAGGCCCGGAATCAGCACCGGGCCGCTGGACGCGAGCAAGATCATGACTCCATACGACAATGAAGACCTCAATGCCATCCGCGAAGGCGTGCGCGCGCTGTGTGCCGAATTTCCCGCCGAGTACTGGCGCAAGATCGATGAAGAGAAGGGCTTCCCGGAAGCCTTCGTCAAGGCGCTGACCGACGCCGGCTGGCTATCGGCGATGATCCCCACTGAATACGGCGGTTCGGGTCTGGGCCTGGCCGAAGCCTCGGTGATCCTCGAAGAAGTGAACGCCTGCGGCGGCAACTCCGGCACCGTGCACGGCCAGATGTACAACATGTTCACCCTGCTGCGTCACGGCAGCGAAGCGCAGAAAAGCTATTACCTGCCCAAACTGGCCAGCGGCGAATTGCGCCTGCAATCGATGGGCGTCACCGAGCCGACCACCGGCACCGACACCACCAAGATCAAGACCACGGCGGTCAAGCAGGGCGACAAGTACATCATCAACGGCCAGAAGGTGTGGATCTCGCGCATCCAGCATTCGGACCTGATGATCCTGCTGGCGCGTACCACGCCGCTGGCCGAGGTGAAGAAGAAATCCGAAGGCATGTCGATCTTCCTGGTCGACCTGCGCGAGGCCATCGGCAAGGGCCTGACCGTCCAGCCGATCGCCAACATGGTCAACCACGAAACCAACGAGCTGTTCTTCGACAACCTCGAACTGCCTGCCGATAGCCTGATCGGCGAAGAGGGCAAGGGCTTCAAATACATCCTCGATGGCTTGAATGCCGAGCGCACGCTGATCGCCGCCGAGTGCATCGGCGATGGTCGCTGGTTCGTCGAGAAGGCCAGCGCCTATGCCCGTGACCGCGTGGTGTTCGGGCGCCCGATCGGCCAGAACCAGGGCGTGCAGTTCCCGATCGCCGAAGCGCACATCGAGATCGAGGCGGCCGACCTGATGCGCTGGCGCGCCTGCGAGGAATACGACAGCGGCAAGAACGCTGGGGCCGCCGCCAACATGGCCAAGTATCTGGCCGCCAAGGCCTCGTGGGAAGCGGCCAACGCCTGCCTGCAGACCCACGGCGGCTTCGGCTTTGCCAACGAGTACGACGTGGAGCGCAAATTCCGCGAGACCCGTCTGTACCAGGTCGCGCCGATCTCCACCAACCTGATTCTTTCCTACGTCGCCGAGCACCTGCTCGAACTGCCGCGCAGCTTCTGAGGACTTTGCAATGACTCATACCCAGGCATTGGCGAACTTCCTCGCCGAGCTGAAATACGAGCAGATCCCCGGCCACGTGCTCGACCGCACCGAAGACCTGTTTCTGGACTGGATCGGCTCGGCTCTGGCGAGCAAGGGCGCGCGGCCGATTCCGATCTTCGAGCGTTACGCCGAGCGCATGGGCCCGGCGGACGGCAGGGCCAAGGTCTTGACCAGCGAGCGCCGTACCTCGGCGTACTTCGCGGCGCTGGTCAACGGCGCGGCCTCGCACCTGGTCGAGCAGGATGACTTGCACAACAGCTCGGTGCTTCACCCGGCCACGGTGGTGTTTTCTGCCGTGCTGGCGGCGGCGCAGGACCTGGGCAAGTCCGGCCAGGAGCTGCTGTTGGCCTCGGTAGCCGGTTACGAGGCGGGGATTCGCATCGGCGAGTTCATGGGCCGCTCGCACTACCGCATCTTCCACACCACCGCGACCGTCGGCACCCTGGCCGCCGCAGTGGCGGTGGGCAAGTTGCTGGACTTCAATCAGGAGCAGTTCATCAACTTGCTGGGCAGCGCCGGTACCCAGGCGGCGGGGCTGTGGGAGTTCTTGCGCGATGCCGCCGACTCCAAACAGTTGCACACCGCCAAGGCCGCCGCCGATGGCCTGCTTGCCGCCTACATGACCGCCGACGGCCTGACCGGTGCGCGCAACATTCTCGAGGGCGATCAGGGCATGGCCGCCGGGATGTCCACCGACAGCGATCCCAAGTGGCTGTCGGACCGACTGGGCACGCGCTGGGCGCTGGTGGAAACCTCGTTCAAGTTCCACGCCTCGTGCCGCCACACCCATCCGGCCGCCGATGCCTTGCTGCACCTGATGCAGCGCGAAGGTCTGCAGCATGAGCAGATCGCCAAAGTGGTCACCCGCGTGCATCAGGGCGCGATCGACGTGCTGGGCCGCGTGGACGTGCCGCAAACCGTGCATCAGGCCAAGTTTTCCATGGGCGCGGTGCTGGGGCTGATCGCCGTGCATGGCAGTGCGCAACTGATCGAGTTCCGCGACCTGGCGCTGACCGACGCGCAAGTGGCGGCCTTCCGCGAGAAGGTGACGATGGAGCTGGACCCTGAAGTCGACGGCGCCTACCCGGCACGCTGGCTGGGCCGCGTGATCGTCACCACCACCGACGGCCGCACCTTGACCGCTGCGATTGACGATCCGAAGGGCGACCCGGGCAACACCCTGTCGCGGCCCGAGCTGGAAGCCAAGGTCCAACGCTTGCTGGCGTTTTCCGGCGCGCGCACGACGGAGCAGGGCAAGGCATTGATCGAGCGGGTCTGGCAACTGCGCGATGCGCGGGATTTGGCGGACCTTATTTGATTGCTATCTGGGAATGCTTTCCCTGTGGGAGTGAGCTTGCTCACGAATGCAGGGGATCATGCAATAACGATTTGTCGGATGCACCGGCCTCTTCGTGAGCAAGCTCACTCCCACAGGTCGTTCGATGCAGCAGAGGTTAAATAGATGACTCAACACAACCCCCGTCCGCTGGACGGCATTACCGTGATCAGCCTGGAACACGCCATCGCAGCGCCGTTCTGCACGCGCCAACTGGCCGACCTGGGCGCGCGGGTGATCAAGATCGAACGCCCGGGTGTCGGTGACTTCGCCCGTGGCTATGACCAGCGCGTCGATGGCCTGGCCTCGCATTTCGTCTGGACCAACCGCTCCAAGGAAAGCCTGACCCTGGACCTGAAACAGGACGAGGCGGGTGACATTCTCGAATCGCTGCTGGCCAAGGCCGATGTGCTGGTGCAGAACCTCGCGCCGGGCGCTGCCGCGCGCATGGGCCTGTCGTTCGAGGCGCTGCATGAGCGCTTTCCGCGGCTGATCGTCTGCGACGTGTCCGGCTACGGCGAAGGTGGGCCCTATGAAAAGAAAAAGGCCTATGACCTGCTGATCCAGAGCGAGGGCGGCTTTCTCTCGGTGACCGGCGGGCCCGGTGAGAACGAGATGGCCAAGGCCGGTTGCTCGATTGCCGACATCGCCGCCGGCATGTACGCCTACACCGGGATCCTTTCGGCGCTGCTGCTGCGGGACAAGACCGGCGAGGGCAGCCGCATCGACGTCAGCATGCTGGAAAGCCTGGTCGAGTGGATGGGCTACCCGATGTACTACGCCTACAACGGTGCGCCGCAACCGCCGCGCGCCGGGGCGTCGCACTCGACGATCTACCCGTACGGGCCGTTTCCCACCGGCGGTGGCGGCACCATCATGCTGGGCCTGCAGAACGAGCGCGAATGGGCGCTGTTCTGCGAGAAGGTCTTGCTGGACAAGGCGCTGGCCACCGACGAGCGCTTCTCGGCCAACTTCAAGCGCTCGGAAAACCGCGAAGTCTTGCGCCAGATCATCGTCGACGGCTTTGCCGCGCTCAGCCTGGACGAAGTGGTGGCGCGCCTGGAAGACGCGCAGATCGCCAACGCCAGGGTCAACGACATGCACGGCGTATGGGAACACCCGCAACTCAAGGCCCGCGACAGCTGGCGCGAAGTGGACAGCCCGGCCGGCAAGCTGCCGTCGCTGCTGCCACCGGGGCGCAATGCCGCCTTCACCCCGCGCATGGATGGCGTGCCGGGGTTGGGGCAGCACACGCAGAGCATTCTGGGCGAGCTGGGGTTCTCGGCTGAGGAGCAGGCGCGGATGGGTGAAGCCGGGGTGGTTTGACCGAGTGCGAGCTCCACACCGATCTGTCGTTCGTTAAACAATGCCGCCTCTGTAGGAGCGAATTCATTCGCGAACCGTTGGTACATCCGAAAGAGATGTATCGGGTGTACCGGCCATTCGCGAATGAATTCGCTCCTACAGGGACGTGTTACAGGGAACTTGAACCATGCCCCAACCCATCATCCGCTCCGCGCTGTTCGTGCCCGGCAGCCGTCCGGAGCGTTTTGCCAAGGCGCTGGCTGCGGGCGCCGATGCGGTGATCGTCGATTTCGAGGACGCCGTCGAAGAACCGCTTAAGCGTCAGGCCCGCGAAAACCTTGCCGCGTTCCTGCAGGCCAATCCCCAGGCTTCGCTCTGGGTGCGGGTCAACGCCCCGGATCATGCCGAGCACGCGGCCGATCTGGCTTTCTGCAAAAAGCACCCAGGCGTGGTCGGTGTGTTGCTGCCCAAAGTCGAAAGCGCTGCGCACGTGGCGGCGGTATGGGCTACCGGCAAACCGGTTTTGCCGATCATAGAAAGCGCCAAGGGCTTGCTGGCCTTGCAGGAAATCGCCCAGGCGCCGGGGGTCGAGCGCCTGTCGTTCGGCGGGCTGGACCTGGCGCTGGACCTGAATCTGAACACCGGCACGCCGTCGGCGCAGCTGTTTCTGGATCAGGCGCGGATGTCGGTGCAGCTGCATTCCCGAGGCGCCGACCTGCTGCCGCCGCTGGATGGCGTGCATCCGGCCATCGGCGATCCGGAAGGGCTGCACCGGGTGATTCGCCATGCCCACGACATGGGCTATGGCGGCGCGCTGTGCATACATCCCAAACAGGTGCCGGTGATTCATGCGGCGTTGGCGCCGAGCGCCGATGACTTGGCCTGGGCGCAGCGGGTGGTCGACGCCAGCGCGGCGGCGGGAGGCGCCGGTGCGTTTCAGCTGGACGGGCAGATGGTCGATGCGCCGGTGTTGCTCAGGGCGCAGCGGTTGTTGGCGTTGGCAGCGAGTTGAAACGATTCGGTCGGCGCTGCAATTCGATGTGGGAGCCGGCTTGCTGGCGAATGCGTTTGTTCAGACAACATATCGTTGAATGACATGCCGCATTCGCCAGCAAGCCGGCTCCCACAATATGGCGGTTGGCGTATTCAGACTGGCCTAATGGCAATCAATAGTGGCACTTCTTGCTTAGCCTGCTAACTTTCTACCGGCAACCTCTCTGGCTCGCGGTTGGGGATCGTCTTGCCAGAAACGTCTGGCGTTCAGCTCTGCCGAACGCCGGTTTACATAAAAGCTGATTCTCTACACGCATCAGGTTGGGCATCGTTAGATGGCACAACGCTCTAGCAGTACCGATTCCTATACAAAAATAAAAAGGTGATATCGATGTTGAAGCTGACCAAGGCGCTGTTCTGCGCCGCTGCAGTGTCCGTGGCCGGTATGGCTCACGCTGATCCCGTTGTCATCAAGTTCGCCCACGTGGTGGCGGAAAACACGCCAAAAGGCCAGGGCGCCTTGATGTTCCAGAAAATGGTGGCCGCCGATCCGGCCTTGAAAGACAAGGTCAAGGTCGAGGTCTATCCGAACTCCTCGCTGTTCGGCGATGGCAAGGAAATGGAAGCCCTGCTGCTCGGTGACGTGCAGATGCTGGCGCCGTCGCTGGCCAAGTTCGAGCAGTACACCAAGAAAACCCAGATCTACGACCTGCCGTTCCTGTTCAACGACCTGGCCGCCGTCGACCGTTTCCAGCAAGGCCCGCAGGGCAAGGCGCTGCTGACCTCGATGGACGACAAGGGTATTCACGGCCTGGCCTACTGGCACAACGGCCTGAAGCAGTTGTCGGCGAACAAGAAGATGGTCGATCCCAAGGACGCCCGCGGCCTGAAATTCCGCGTACAGGCTTCCAGCGTGCTTGAGGCGCAGTTCGTGGCGCTGCACGCCAACCCGCGCAAGATGAGTTTCGCCGAGGTCTATCAGGGCCTGCAGACCGGCACCGTCAACGGCACCGAGAACACCTGGTCGAACTACGAGAGCCAGAAGGTCAACGAAGTGCAGCCGTACTTCACCGAGTCCAACCACGGCCTGATCGACTACATGGTCATCACCAACTCCAAGTTCTGGAACGGCCTGGCGCCTGACGTGCGCGACGAGCTGCAAAAGATCATGGACCAAGTGACCATCGAGGTGAACAAGCAGGCCGAAGCGCTGAACCAGACGGCCAAGCAGAAGATCATCGACTCCAAGACCAGCGAAGTGGTCACCCTCACCCCCGAGCAACGCGCCAAATGGCGTGAAGTCATGAAGCCGGTCTGGGACAAGTTCTCCGACGAAATCGGCGCCGACCTGATCAAGGCCGCCGACGCCTCGAACACCGCGCCTTGAGCCCTCAAACCGCGCTTTGATCGAAACAGGCAGTGATGTCTGTGTGGCTACCCGCTCTCGTTCGGGAGGGGTGGCCGCTCTCTCTACGTTCGGAGAATTCTTATGCAATCGCTGACGCGAGTCTGGGAGCACCTGGAGGAAGCCTTCATTGCGTTCCTGCTGGCTGCCATGACGCTGGTGACTTTTGTCTACGTGGCGCTGAACAACATTTACACGCTGTTTTACACCCTCAGCGATCAGTGGGCGGTCAGCAGTGATTTTTTCGCAGGGATTGGCGATCACTTGATGGGCTACGCCCAAGGCATGACCTGGAGCGTCGCGCTGACCAAAGCAATCTTCGGCTGGCTGATATTTTTCGGGATTTCCTACGGCGTTCGTACCGCAGGGCACCTGGGGGTCGATGCGCTGGTGAAGAAAACCAGCAAACCGGTGCAACGGCTGCTGGCCATGTTGGCCTGCGCTTGCTGTCTGGCCTACGCCGGGCTGTTTCTGGCGGCCAGCTACAAATGGGTGTCGGCGCTGTTCGTCGCGGGCATCGGTGCAGAAGATCTGGACCGCTACGGCATCAAGATCGCTCATATCACGGTGATCGTGCCCATCGGCTTTGCCCTGGTGATCGCCCGCTACCTGGAAATCCTCTATCGCATCTGGACCCACCGGCAGACCGGTCTGGGCCTGGCCGACGAAGCGGCTGAAGCCAGCAAACTGGCCAACCCCAACGAGGAGCAACACTGATGACGGTTCTCTGTTTGTTCCTGTTGCTGTTCGTCTTCATGTTCCTGGGCGTCCCGATTGCGATCTCGCTGGGTCTGTCTGGTGCGGTATCTATCCTGCTGTTCAGCCAGGACTCGCTCAGCTCGCTGGCGATCAAGCTGTTCGAGACGTCCGACAGCTACACCTTTTTGGCGATTCCGTTCTTCCTGCTGTCCGGCGCGTTCATGACCACCGGCGGCGTGGCCCAGCGCCTGATTGATTTTGCCAACGCCTGTGTCGGCCACATTCGTGGCGGCCTGGCGATTGCGGCGGTGCTGGCGTGCATGCTGTTTGCGGCGCTGTCCGGCTCGTCTCCGGCAACGGTGGCGGCCGTAGGTTCGATTGCCGTGGCGGGTATGGTGCGCTCCGGTTATCCGAAGGAATTCGGTGCCGGGATCATCTGTAACGCCGGTACCCTGGGGATTCTGATTCCGCCGTCGATCGTGATGGTGGTGTACTCGGCGGCGACCGAGACGTCGGTGGGCAAGCTGTTCATCGCCGGTGTCGTGCCGGGTATCCTGCTGGGCGTGATCTTGATGGTGGTGATCTACATCGTCGCCCGGGTCAAGAAGCTGCCGGCGCAACCTCGGGTGTCGTTTCGCGAATGGCTGACCACCGCGCGCCGGGCGTTCTGGGGCCTGCTGTTGCTGGTGATCATCCTGGGCGGTATCTACAGCGGTATGTTCACGCCGACCGAGGCTGCGGCCGTGGCGGCGGTGTACTCGGCGTTCATCGCGCTGTTCGTCTACCGCGACATGAGCTGGCGCGATTGCCCGCGGGTGCTGCTGGAGTCCGGGCGGCTGTCGATCATGCTGATGTTCATCATTGCCAACGCGATTCTGTTTGCGCATGTGCTGACCACCGAGCAGATCCCGCAGCAGATCACCAACTGGGTGATTTCCGAGGGGCTGACGCCGATCGGGTTCCTGATCATGGTCAACGTGGTGTTGCTGGTGGCGGGCAGTTTCATGGAGCCGTCGGCGATCGTGCTGATCCTGGCGCCGATCTTTTTCCCGATTGCGACCAAGCTTGGGATCGATCCGATTCATCTGGGGATCGTGATGGTGGTGAACATGGAGATCGGCCTGGTGCATCCGCCGGTGGGGCTGAACCTGTTCGTGACCTCGGCGGTGACGGGGCTGACGCTGGGGCAGACGATTCGGGCGGCGTTGCCGTGGTTGTCGATTCTGTTGCTGTTCCTGATTCTGGTGACCTATGTGCCGTTTATTTCGCTGGCGCTGCCGAATTGGTTGGGAATGCCTTGAGGGTTTGAACGTACTGTGAGCGCAGTGCCTTGGCCCCCTTTGAACTTTGTGTCATTGGGGGCTTTTTTGGTTTTGCTGTTTTTAAAGATCAAGATCAAGATCACGAGCGTTCTTCCTAACGTCAGACCTGTTTCGACTTCGTCGAGTTACTTGGAAAAGACACCCAAGTAACCAAGGTGTCCTGCTCCTGGTTTGGGTCCTCCTTCGTCGGACTTCCTTCACTCCGGCCTCGCTCCGTGGGCCCGGCGTGAAAGGGCCATCCATGGCCCACACGCCTCTCGCCGCATCCATGCGGCTCGACCCACTCCGCGAGACCTGCGTTCAGCCTGCACCCAAGTCGCGATTTGTGGTGTTTGTGAGATTTGCGCATGACGATCAAAAGCCAGATCAAGAGCCTGCGGTGAGCCCCGTCCCGTAGCAGCCGAGCTTGCTCGCGGGTCGCCCTCAAGATCGCTCCCGCCGGCAAGCCGTGCTGCTACGGACGATGTCGTTCAATCGCTTTTGATCTGCCGTTGCTTTTGATCTTCGTACGCGATAGCCCAAACACCACAAATCGCGACTTGGGTGCAGGCCGAACGGAGGTCTCGCGGAGTGGGTCGAGCGGCATGGATGCCGCGAGAGGCGCGTTGGGCCATGGATGGCCCTTCGCGCCGGGCCCACGGAGCGGGACCGGAGAGAGGGGACCCGACGAAGTCGGGCCAAACCAGGAGCAAGACCCCTTGGTTACTTGGGGGTCTTTTCCAAGTAACTCGACGAAGTCGAAACAGATCTGACGTTAGGAAGAGCGCTCTTGATCTTGCCCTTGACCTTAATCCTGAAAAGAAAAATCCGCGCAGGCCCCCAATATCTCAGAGGCACCACGCGGATCGTCTACGACTCGGTCAAATCAATGCATGAACAGTGCGATCAGGATAATCACCGGAATCGGCACACCCAGGAACCACAGCAGTAATGAGCGCATGATGTTTCTCCTTGATCAGCGAACGGATGAAGTGCTGGCATAAGCACGGGTTTCGACGTAAGTCACCGCATCGCGACGGCGACCACCCCAGATGGCAGCAAGGCTGGCGACAAAGGCGCCGCAGAGCAGGGCAACGAAGGTCCAGAGCGCCGTCATCGCAGCGTATTTGGCGGCGGCGTCAGCGGCTTGTTGCGCTTTAAGCTTGGCATCGGCCAAGGCCTGTTTCGCCTGGCCATAAACCTGATCGACTCGCGCCTGGGCGTCGGCCTGGCTCAGGTTGGTCCGTTGTGCCACCAGTTGCGCGAGGTAGTCGCGGTCTTCAGGGGCCAGCTGGCCGTCGTTGGCCAGGGTCTTGGCGAAGATACGCACCACTACGCCGCGGGCTGCGTCGTCGCTGACAGCGGCAGGGCGGTTGTCGCGGAACAGGCTGTCGACGAAGTAGCCATATTGATCGGAAGAGGTATTACCTGCGGCGGTCCCGGCTGCCACGGCAGCAGTGCCGGCAACGCCAGACACCGCGCTGGCACCGGCTTTCACGCCACTGCCGACAATGCCGCTGACTGAGCCGACGACCAGTACGGCCGCCACCAGCGTGGCAATCGCCCAAGAGAGGAAGCCGTGGGCGGTGTCGCGAAAGTACACTTCATCGCCGTGCATGTTCGCCCACTTCACCCGCAGGCGTCCGGCCAGGTAGCCGCCAAGGCCCGAGGCGATGATCTGGGTCAGGGCAAGCCACACGACCGTGGAAATGCCCAAGGTCTTGGCACTGGCGCCTTCGCCGGCCCATGGCGACATGGCCGAAAAGCCAAGGCCCGAGCCGAGCAGCACCAGAATCAGCGATAACGCAGCGGCGCCCGCAGCGCCGGCAAAGATGGCTGCCCAGGAAACGCCCGAGGCATTGGAAGATTCTTCTGTGACGGCAGGATAGGAATCAGGGGAAACGTTCATCGGATGCTGCTCCGTGCGAATAATGGTTTTGCTTCGCGATGAGAGATGCAGCGCCTGTGCCACCGGCTATTTGCAGAAAAATACACGTTAAAACAGTCAGTTAGTTATAAAGAGCGGCATCAGGCTCCATGCAATTTGCATGACTTGCCCACGTCACACAGGCGTTCTGCCCGGTTTGCCAAAGTTCAATCTGTTCAACGGTTTGCGCCGTAAAATTCGCGTGAAGTGAAGAGCCTGGAAATACCTTGGCACTAAATTTCCCCATAAGTTGTCCTATGGACTCGGCGCTGACGAACTGACCGACACAGCGCTGCAATATAGATGTGCTGCCACGCCTTAAGGCTAATGTCCCGGTGCCAGCCTTTAACCTATAGTTTGAGCACGGCCCAACGTTCCTCGAGAGGTTTACCACCATGTTCGTACACCGTCCCCTGGAAGAAAAAGACATCCCGGCCGTCTGCGACATGCCCCAGAGCATCGACGAGCTTTTCTACATGTTTCCCAAGGCGACTTTCCCGCTGACCCCGGAGCAATTGAAAGCCGCCATCGAACAGCGCTCCGACAACACGGTGATCGAGCTGGACGGCGAAGTCGTCGGCTTCGCCAACTTCTCCCGCTTCGATTTCCGTGGCCGCTGCTCCATGGGCAACGTGATCATCGCGCCTCACGCCCGCTCCAAGGGAGTAGGGCGCTACATGATCGGCTGCATGATGGAACTGGCCTTCGGCAAGCACGAAGCCAAGGAACTGACCGCCTCATGCTTTAACCACAACGTGCCAGGCCTGCTTTTCTATCCGCGGCTGGGTTTCAAGCCCTTCGCAGTTGAAGAGCGTCAGGACAAGAAAGGTGCCCGGGTGGCGCTGATTCACCTGCGCCTGCCTCGCGAATAACCCTAGATCCCATCCATTCGTCGGCCAGCGTTACAGTGGCCGACGAATGGCTTCGCGCCAGATTTACCGTTCGGCGGCTGTTTTCGCCCGCGGGTCCCGGGTAAACCAATCTATCTGCCCGTTTTTTCCGTTGGTTATCGCTGATGAATCGTTTTTTCGGCAGTGGAGACATTTCTCCGGCGCCGGAATTCATTCATTTTTGCCTGTTTGCTTCACGTTTTAGCCAGGCGTATAACTTGGATTATTCGCCAATAGCCAAGCGGTTCTTGTGACGAATCGGGGTGAAGGAATTCCCACGTACGCGGCTCATTAAAAGTTTGGCTGGCGACTGTTACAAAGTATGACAGCAGCGGCCACGGAGGATATAACTAATGATTGCATGCACACTCTCCAACCTTGAACTACGCAGCATTATTGAAAGTGCGTTTCTGCCCATGCGTTGCAACTGTACCGTGATGAGCGACACCATGACGGTTGAGGTGATCGACCCACTGACCGAGCGCGTGGAGCTGCTGGCCAGCGGCATTGCGCTGGATCGTCTGGACAACAGCCGTGCCCTGTGCGAGCTGATTGGCGAATTGCGCGCCGACCTCAACAATTCGCGCTATCAGCAGCGGCATGCACTGGCGAGCTGATCGAGAAGCACAGTTTTACCGTATTGAGTACATCGACCGACGCCCATGATGCTGTTCATATCATGGGCGTTTTGTTTGAGGGGGCGGTTCAAGTTGTCGGCATCATTAATGCTTTGTGTTTATATCTTTAGATAGTTGTCCAATCTTGCTTATTAATTGCTGGCTCATGCACGCATCAGCGTATAAGAGCGTGGCTTGGTACATTCAAATGACTCGGTCTGCGTCCCGGCAAACTGGCTTTCGTTCAGCGTGCCGCGAGATCGGCCTGTCATGCTGAACATGAAGGATCGTGCAGGCCTTCACATACCTGTAGCCACCGATTCATTTACCTTTTATCTTAAGGCCGCACCGGCGGCGGTCCGCCGGCTTCGCTCAACTCCACGCAGACAGGGGAATGCATGGCTGATTTGCAGCCCGATGCCCATGAAGAGACACCAGGGCTCGATTTCAGACGCGATGTTCGTCGACGCAGAATGATGCTGGGCGTGGGCTTGCTGCTGAGCGTGGTGGTGCTCTGCGTGGCTGCGATCCTGCTGATGCTGCAGCGTCTGGAGGCGAGGAACGCCAGTTTTCAACCGCCGATGACGTCCCTCGAGCGTCAGCGCATGTTGCCGCAGGATCCGGTGCTCGACACCGCACCGCAGATCGAAGGGTTGCGCTATGGCAAGCCCCCTGCCGGTGCTGAGGACTTCCCGCCACTCGAGGTGCAGCAGGCCAGCCACGGGCCATTGGGGCAGGCGTCCATGCTCGACGGTGAAAGTCTGCACGCCGACGCTGCCGAAGGCTTCAGGCACGCAAGCCACGTTCAATAAGCTGCACTTCAGTGCACGCTGCGGTTGTGCTCGTTCTCGAACAGCAACCTGAACTGCTCCTCGCCGTTCTGCTCGACGGCGTAGTGCTCCCGAATCGGCCCCGCTTCGATCCTGCCATCCAGCGCTACGCGGATCAGCGCTGACTTGGACAGGTAGTCTGGCACCTGGCCAATGATCGTCAGTTCCCTGAGCGTCAGGCCGTCCATTTCGACCGTCGCCAGCCGCACCCTGCAGGTCGCCTGCATGGGGATGGGGCCGAACAGCGTATCCCGGGAGTAATCGATTTCGGCAATGCTGGACCGACGGTTTTTCTCGGCATTCATGACTGCGACCCCTATATCCATATGCGTTCAAAAGTATTGCAAGCCAGACAATGGAGGCCGATGGGTTTGAAATAGTTCTGTTTTTTCTTCCGTCAGGCACGACCATTCATCGATTTTGCTCGCCTGGCGAGCTTTGTCAGCGAAAAAAGCCACGAACTATTTATGGCGCCATTAAGTTGCCTGCGTACAGAAAACAGTGCGTGGGGTGACAAATGTTCTCATCTCGATAACGAGACTGTTTTTCAAGTGACAGTTTTCCGACAACTTTCCAGGCAGGCGTTCGGCGCGCTTAATCGCCACTCAGTGCAAGTTGATAAAAAAATGAACAGTTTTGATTTAAAAAATGCATCGCCGTCGTATAAAACGGATTTTCATTGGCGTCAAAAAATAAAAATCAATTAAAACAATGAGCTGCATTGCCTGATTGCCAGAAATCAGACTTTCTCGAAAATTTGACACCTCTCGGCTTTTTTGAAACCATCACCCTACGCCGTAGTTCTTGTAATAGTTTGAAATAGATTTCGGCCCTTCACAGATGCACGCCTGAATGTCCTGGTTCAGAGCGCCTGTGGCAAAGGGCGGTAGCCTGCGCGGAACTCTGGCTTTCCTTATTAGTGGCGCAGATGCGCACTCTTGATGTTGCAAATCCACTGCCTGAATAGCCGGTGTGCGGTAGTCATGCCCAACGCTTTTAACGGCCCTGTGTTTGTATCAACTAAGACATATTTGTATCAAGCACGACATAAAAAGCAAGTTGCTTTGCAGCAGGCGCGACGGTGTGCCTGTTCATTATTGTCCCGGGCGCTCATTTGGCGCCGCTCATGCATCGACCTCGTCTGGAGTCAAGAATATGTATGGAGATCATCTGGAAACCGTTTGCGGTTGCGTTGTCGGGGGAGCGGGGCCTGCGGGGATGGGTTTGCTCTTCAATGCGCTGAAGAGCGGCGCCATGCCGGAACTCGCCAAGGAAGGCCTGATCGTCGTCGATGCGAGCCCCAATCCAGGCACGGGACGGCTAGGCGATTACCGGATCACCGCCAACTCGGTGGGCGATGTGTTTCTCGATTGCCTGCGCGATCCGGCGCTCAAGGATGTGTTCGAACCGCTGGAGCATTCCCCGGCCTACTGGCGCATCCGCCGTCAGGCCCAGAGCGCGCCGCAACTGGCGGACGTTGCCGAGCTGCTGGCCGAGGCCTCGACGCTGGTGCTGGATTTCATCGTCGAACACTACGGCGTGATGCTGTGGACCAGCACCACCATCACCGAGGTGGTGCATGAAGACGACGGCTATCAGGTCTGGGTCGAATCCCAGGGCCACACCCGGCGGATTCGCTGCCGCGCGGTGGTTCTCAACCTGGGCGGACGGCAGGACCCGCAACACCTGCTCAACAGCCTGGCCGATCAAGGTCTGGCGGTTTCGCCCAAGGCCAGAATCCAGAGCGCCGACGAGCTGCTGCGCATGAACGGCGTGCAGCTGCGTGATTTCTTCGCTCCCACCTTGGCGCGCAAGGGGCGCGTCTGTGTGGTCGGCGGTTCGCACAGCGCGTTTTCCACCCTGGAAAACCTCGCCGATGCGTTGGAGTTCGCCGGCATGGATGAAGTCACGCTGGTCCACCGCTCACCCATCCGGCTGTTCTACGAGACCGCTGAAGCCGCAGCCGAGGCAGGTTACGTGTTCGATCCGGTCAAGGATGTCTGCCCGGTCTCCGGCCGAGTCAACCGCTCCGGCGGCCTGCGTTATCGGGCGCTGGATGTAGGACGCGAGGCCTTGGCCAACGGGCATGTCGGCAAGACCGGCGTCAGGGTGCACCTGTTGCAGACCCTGAATGGTCCCGAAGGCCAGTACGAATTGGCGCGCCAGGCCCTGGCCGAGGCCGAGGTGGTGGTGCAGTGCACCGGCTATCAACCGCTGTTGCCGCCGATGAACTATGCCGGTGGCGGCGCGATCCGGCTGATGGAAGTCAAGGGCGGTGTGGATTCCGATCCCGCCGGTTGCCCGCTCGACTCTCACGGCCAGCGCCTGTATGGCCTGCACCTGTTCGGCCTGGGGGCAGGGCTGGGCGTCGATCCGCGTCTGGGCAGCGAGGCTTCTTTTGACGGGCGCATCTACGGCGTCTGGCAGTTCCACCACGACGCCAGCGGCACGGTGATCGACTCCGTGCTGGCCCGCCTGCAGGAACCGCTGATCCAGCCGGTCAGTGTCAGCCGCCGGCTGGTGGTCAATCGCGAGGAGCAGCGTCAGCCGTTCCTGTGGCCGGTGTTGGCTAACGCGCAATCCTGACTCTCCTTGCAACACTTGCATCCCGAATCGCCCCTGGTGGTTCGGGATTTTTTTTGCCTGTCATTTGCCCATGAAAACAATATGTTGGTCATCATTCAACTTTTGGATAGAGTGCGTTCCTTCATCTATTCTGGGGCTTCGGACCCTCTTCTTTGAATCGACAAGGAACCAACACAACATGCGCATATTGATCGTGGGTGCAGGGGCGATTGGCGGCTACTTCGGAGGGCGGCTGCTGGAGGCAGGGCGCGACGTGACCTTTCTGGTGCGCCCCGGTCGCGCCGAAGAGCTGGATCGCGACGGCCTGATCGTGCGCAGCCCGCTGGGCAACATCCTGTATCCATCGCCGCCGCACATCATGACGCCGATGCTCGACCAGGTGTTCGACCTGATCGTGCTCAGTTGCAAGGCCTATGACCTGGACGCCGCCATGGATTCCTTCGCCGCGGCGGTGGGACCGGAGACCGCAATTCTCCCGCTGCTCAATGGCATGGCGCACCTTGATCGGCTGGCCGAGCGCTTCGCCCCTGAGAACGTGCTTGGCGGGCAATGCCTGATTTCCCTGGATCGCGATGCTTCGGGGGCGATCCTGCACCTGAACGACACCAATCAGTTGTCATTCGGTGAGCTGAGCGGCGCCTCGACGCCACGCATTCTGAAAGTGGCCGAAGCGTTGTCCGATGCAGGATTCACCGCCAATCTGAGTCAGCAGATCGTGCAGGAGATGTGGGAAAAATGGTGTTTCATCGCGACCGGTGCGGGGATCACCGGGTCGATGCGCGCCAGCATTGGCGATGTCATCGAAAGCGGTGGTGAGCATTTGATTCTGAAGTTGCTGGCCGAGTGTGCCAGCGTCGCCGAGCATGCGGGTTTCGCTTTACGCAGTGAGGTGCGTCAGCGGTTCCAGACGATGTTGACGGCCAGGGGATCGAAGATGACGGCGTCGATGTTGCGCGATATCGAGCGCGGAGCGCAGATCGAGGTGGAGCATGTGATCGGCGACATGATTGCCCGGCGTTCGGGTTCAGATAAACACGTCAAGGCGGGGTTGGCGGTGCTGGATGTTGTTTACCTGCATTTGAAGTCTTATGAGGCGCGGCGGGTCAGGGAGCGTTGATTTAGAAGCGGTTGCTTGGCGGCGTTCTTGGGATCGTGGATGTGGCTGATTTCGATCAAGAGCAAGATCAAGAGCGCTCTTCCTAACGTCAGATCTATTTCGACTTCGTCGAGTTACTTGGAAAAGACCCCCAAGTAACCAAGGG
>NZ_JBWXNG010000029.1:0-23845 GCF_056627435.1 Pseudomonas sp. 2 | reverse complement strand
GGCCGAGATCAGACCCGGATCTTGTGAACATCCCTTCAAACCTGACAACCCTCAACCCACCACCAACTGCTCCAGCACCACTTCCAGCGGATGACGCAATTGCTTGTCAGCCATGCGTTTAACCTGGCTGCGACACGAATACCCTGTCGCCAGCGCCTCATGCTCCTTGTCGATCTTGCCCGCCCAGGACTGTTCAAAGATAGTCTTTGAAGTGTCCTGATTGCGCGCCTCGTGCCCATAGGTGCCGGACATCCCGCAGCAACCGGTCGCTTCGGTGGACAGTTTCAGGCCCACTTTGGCGAAGACCTTTTCCCATTGCGAGGTGCTGGCCGGGACGTTGGTTTTCTCGGTGCAGTGGGCCAACAGGCGGAAACTGCGCGGCGTGCCCGAGACGTTCTCGGGCAGTGCGTCGATCAGCCATTCCTGAGGCAGCAGCACGTTCGGGCTGCCTTCAAGGCCCGGGACTTTCTGGTATTCCTGGCGATAGACCAGGGTCATGGCCGGGTCCAGGCCCACCAGCTTCACACCGCAATCGGCCAAGGCCTTGAGCTGCGTGGCGTTGCGGATCGCGGCCTTGGCGAACGCGCCGAGGAAGCCCTGCACATGCAGCGGCTTGCCGTTGGCGCTGTACGGCGCGAGGAACACGCGGTAGCCCAACTGGTGCGCCAACTGAATGAGCGATGCCAAGAGCGGCGTCTCGAAGTAACGGGTGAAGGCGTCCTGCACCAGCACGATGCTGCGCGCGCGCTGTTCGTCGCTCAGCTCACGCAGGGCTGGGACGCTGGCCACGCCGACGTTGCAGCGGGTCAGCGTGGATTGCAGGTTGTAGCGATGGATCAACGGGCTGTCGAGCATGCCGACGTGCCGCTCCAGCAGGCCGCTGACCCATTTGGAGCCCATCACCGCGTTGTACAGGCCCGGCGCATAGGCCATGTACGGAATGGTGAATTCCAGCGAGCCGATCAGGTAATCGCGCAGCGGGCGCTGGTAGCGGCCGTGGTACAGCTCGAGGAAACGCGAGCGGAATTCCGGCACGTTGACCTTGATCGGGCATTGCCCTGCGCAGGATTTGCACGCCAGGCAACCGGCCATGGCGTCGTAGACTTCGTGGGAGAAATCTTCCTGCCCCTTGGCCCGCGCCTGGTTGTTGCGCAACCGCGCCGGCAGGCCCTTGAGCCACGACACCTTGCCCCGCGCCGCCTCCAGCACGTCGATATTGGCCGCCCCCTGCAGACGCAGCCATTCGCGGATCAGCGAGGCGCGGCCTTTGGGCGAATGTTGCCGCTCGCGGGTGGCCTTCCACGACGGGCACATGGCGTCGTTCGGGTCGAAGTTGTAGCAGGCGCCGTTGCCGTTGCAGTGCACCGCGCTGCCGAAACTCTGCCAGACGCGCTCGTCGATCTGCCGGTCGAGATCGCCGCGCAGGGTCACCTCATTGACCTTGAGCAGGCCCTGCTCGGCATCCGGCGGGGTGCAGATCTTGCCGGGGTTGAGCTGGTTGTGCGGGTCGAACGCGCCCTTGAGTGACTGCAGCGCCGGGTACAGTTCACCGAAGAACGCAGGCACATATTCCGAACGCAGGCCCTTGCCGTGCTCGCCCCACAACAGCCCACCGTAGCGCTGGGTCAGTTCGGCGACGGCGTCGGAAATCGGCTTGACCAGCGCGGCCTGGGCCGGGTCTTTCATGTCCAGCGCGGGACGCACGTGCAGCACGCCGGCATCGACGTGGCCGAACATGCCGTAGGTCAGGCCATGGCCATCGAGCAGCGCGCGGAATTCGGCGATGTAATCGGCCAGTTGCTCCGGCGGCACGGCGGTGTCTTCCACGAATGGCTGCGGGCGGATTTCGCCTTCGACGTTGCCCAGCAGGCCCACCGAGCGCTTGCGCATGGTGTAGACCTTATTCACCGCCGCCGCGCCTTCGGCCAGGGTGTGGCCCAGGCGCTCGACGCTGGTGTCGCTGCGCAGATGGTCGATGAACGCGGCCACCCGGGCGTTCACGTCACTGGCGTCATCGCCGCTGAATTCCACCAGGTTGATGCCCAGCGTCGGACGCTCGGCGTCCGCGGGGAAATACTCGGCGACGCTGTGCCAGACGATGTCCTTCATCGCCAGCATCAGCACGCGGGAGTCGACGGTTTCGATCGACAGCGGCTTGTGCGCCATCAGCGCGTTGGCGTCGCGCAGGGCGTCCATGAAGCTGGTGTAACGCACATTGACCAGCACCGAATAGGTCGGGATCGGCAGCACGTTGAGCTTGGCTTCGACCACATAACCGAGCGAGCCTTCGGCGCCGCACAGCACGCTGTTGAGGTTGAAACGGCCCTGTTCGTCGCGCAGGTGCGCCAGGTCGTAGCCGGTCAGGCAGCGGTTGAGTTTGGGAAAGATCTTCTCGATCAGCTCGCCCTGAGTCTCCTGAATGTTGCGCGCAGTGCGGTATACCGCGCCGACCCGGTCGTCCCGGGCGCAGGCGGCGTCCAGTTCGGCGTCGGAAATCGGCTGACTGTGCAAACGCTCGCCGCCGAGCAGCACGCTGTGCAATTCGAGCACGTGATCGCGAGTCTTGCCGTAGGTGCAACTGCCCTGCCCGCTGGCGTCGGTGTTGATCATGCCGCCGACGGTGGCGCGGTTGGAGGTCGACAGCTCCGGGGCGAAGAACAGCCCGTGAGGCTTGAGCGCAGCATTGAGCTGGTCCTTGACCACACCGGCCTGCACCCGCACCCAGCGCTCTTCGACGTTGATTTCCAGAATGCTGTTCATGTGCCGCGACAGGTCGACCACGATGCCGTCGGTCAGCGACTGGCCGTTGGTGCCGGTGCCGCCGCCACGCGGGGTCAGCTTGATCTGGCGAAAGCGCGGTTCGGCCATCAGTGTGGCGATGCGTGCCACGTCGTCGGCGTCCTGCGGGAAGACCGCCGCCTGAGGCAAGCGCTGGTAGATGGAGTTGTCAGTCGCCAGCACCGTACGGGTGGCGTAGTCGGCGCTGATCTGGCCGCGGAACCCGCTGGCGCGCAACGCTTCGAGAAATTCGGGGTACTGGACCGCAGGCGTGGCGGCGGGCAGTTGGGCGATCATCATCGGATGGCCTCTTGTCGGTCTGATCACGGAAAACAGCAAAACACTTGTCGCCCGGGCATTAATCGGTCAGCCTCGGGTCGTTATGCTGCCAATGATCCTGCAGCTTTGCCCGCAGGACAAACGGATATTCCTGCCGCTATCGATGACTTTTTTGAATGAATTACCGCCACCTCACGCCGTCCATGTCCCTGCTGCTGGCTTTCGAGGCCGCCGCGCGCCATGAAAGCTACACCCGCGCCGCTGTCGAGCTGTCTCTGACCCAGAGCGCGGTGAGCCGCCAGGTGCAGGCGCTGGAGCAGCAATTGGGCCTGACCCTGTTCCGCCGCGAAGGCCGCCAGGTGCAACTGACCGAGGTGGGCCGGCTGTATCAGCGGGAGATGAGCGACGCACTGGGGCGCATTCGCAGCGCCACCCTGCAGGCCATGGCCTATCAGTCCGGCGCTGGCTCGTTGCGTCTGGCCACCCTGCCGACCTTCGGCTCGAAGTGGTTACTGCCGCGCCTGCATGATTTCTACAAGCAGCATCCGGGGATGCTGGTGCACATCAATTCGCGGATCGACGCCATCGACTTCGACACCAGCGGCATCGATGCCGCGATTGTGGTGGGGCACACCGATCTGCCGGGATTGATCAGCCATCGCCTGCACGCCGAGGAACTGGTGGTGGTGATCGCGCCCCAGGCTGCCCTGGCCCATGAACAATGGACACCGGAGCTGATCGCCGGGCAGATGCTGCTCAATGTCGCCAACAACCCGAACGTGTGGGGCGACTGGTTCAGCCACCATCGCCTGCCCCATGGCCTGATGCGCCTGGGCCCAAGTTTCGAGCTGACCTCGCACTTGATTCAGGCCGTCAGGGCCGACATCGGCATCGGCCTGGTGCCGCGCATTCTGGTGGCCGATGAGCTGGCGAACGGTGAATTGATCAGCCTCGATCTACCCTTCGCCAGCCAGCGCAGCTATTACCTGGCCTACCCGCCGCGCAACGAAGGTCTGCCGTCGCTGCAGGCGTTTCGAGCCTGGCTTTTGCAGCAGATCTGACGGCCAGCACCACCTCGGTTGCCTGCCCCGCAGGCTGGCATTGTTTTTCCAGGACAATCGAATGACCGTCAGAGCCATTGCCGATAAAAAACACGGTTCGCTAGTTTGATCTAAACAAATAACCGGATTAACACGGCCCTTCAACTGGATGCCTCCCACCTCACACCACGCTTCAAACAGATAGCGCCGCTGTTGCCCTGCGAACACTTTTTCGCCTTGCACATTTCCTCTCTAAACGCAGGGCTTTACGGACCGCCCCTCACAAAATACTCATACTTTATGACTAACAACTGCACTCGACCGCTCAAACTCAAGGGTTGCAAAGTTATTAAAATCGATAAACTTTTTTACTACTCTAAAAGTTGCCTGACAGCTTTCTGACGCCAAGAAATAACTAAATAAAACGTTAAAATACTAGTGGCCTTTTCAAATTGTTTGTAACTACACTGTGTCAACTCTTGAACACACCCGGTATGTCCACCGATGAAACACACCACTTTACGGATGATGCTGGTGCTTCCCCTGTGCGTTGCTGCCACGGCCTTTGCCGAAACCGGCGTCAATGCAACCCAGTCCCTTTCTCCACAGCGCAGTCTGGCGCCAAGGGAAGTGGGCGGGCTGGTCATCGGGCAGACCATGACGCAAAACGGGCGTGCGTTTTATGACAGTTTTGCCGCGGCGTGGAATGAAAAGGATGAATCCGGGCGCTTCAGTATTTCGGTTGTCGAACGTCCCACCGCCCGCCTGGGCAGCCAGATGTTCATCAACTACGGCAGCCGCCGGATGACCACGCTACAGCTGCCGCCCAACCGCAGCCTGATCCCCGCCCTGGGCGCAGACGTTGCCGCACAAGTGTTTCAAGCGATTCTGGATTACCAACTGGCGCAATTTTTCGGCGACCGGGACCTGGCCCGCGACGAGCTATGAAAGGAATGATCATGAACCGTCTATCTGTCGTATTCGCAAGCGTCATGGCGTTGTCGGCCGCCTCGGTGCAGGCCAGCGAACTGGTCTACGTACCGGTCAACCCGTCGTTCGGCGGCAACCCGTTGAACGGTCCGGTATTGCTTAACCAGGCCAACGCGCAGAACAAGTTCACCGAACATTCTTCGTCATCGGCCTCCGCTGCCAACAGCACACTGACGCAGTTCAACAGCATGTTGCAAAGTGCAATTCTGAGCCGTGTTTCTTCGGCCGTTACTTCGAGCATTGTCGGCACCGACGGAAAACTGACGCCAGGAACCGTTGAAACTACCGACTTCACGATCTCCATCGTCAACTTGTCGCCAGGCCTGCTGCAAATTACAACAACCGATAAAACCACCGGCCAGACCACTTCGTTCCAGATCAACCAGTAAGTTCGCTTCAACTTGTAACACTTTCGTTGTAACGCTTAATGCAAGACGTGTTGTGCCAAGTGCAATCAACTCGCAGGGCTCGTTCGCCTGCAACAAACCTCAGCTGCCTAAAAACATCGTAAAAAGGAATTAACCATGCAAGCACGTAAATCCCTCCTCGCTCTCGCTGTCCTAGCTTCTGTCTCTGGCGCTGCCTTCGCTGGCAACGGCACGACCACCACTTACCAGAACGGTTCGGACAACGGCATCGTTGCCGAGCAGAACGGCGCGATCAACTCCAACCTGAACGTGACCCAGAACGGCAGCAACAACACCGCTGGCACCCCCGCCACTGGCGGCTTTTTCGGTTGGGGCGGCCAGCCTGCCAAGCCGATTTACCAGGCTTCGAGCGACAGCAACCTGACCGTGCTGCAAACCAACTCCTACAACACTGCCGCTGCCCGTCAGACTGGCGGCGTGCAAAACCAGGGCACCATTAACCAGACTGGCGCCGCCGGCAACAGCAGCGCCAACCAGCAGTCGGCCACCCTGAACCAGGCAGGCAGCTACAACAACGGCACCATCACCCAGCTCGCCAACAAAGGCCGCGATACCGCCGCCACCCTGAAACAGGATGGCACCGGCAACTCCGCCTGGGTGACTCAGGAAAACAACACCAAGTCCACCGCCACCGTCAGCCAGAACAACAATAACAACCAGGCCTGGGCCACCCAGAAGAACAACGATCAGGCCACCGCAAGCCTGACTCAGCGCGGCAACAACAACGAAGGCACCATCAACCAGAACGACTCGTACCGAGTGACGGCGACCGTGACTCAGGATGGCGGCTACAACAAGGCCTGGGCCACCCAGCAGGGCAACACTCGCGAATCCAGCGCCTCCATCAGCCAGAACGGCCAGGGCAACGTCAGTAGCGTCACTCAAACCAACAGCTGGTACTCGACCGCCGGGCTGACTCAGCAAGCTGGCAACAACAACACCGGCACCATCAACCAGAGCGATGCCGACTACTCCCGCGCCACTCTGACCCAGACCGGCTCCAACAACGTCGGCACCCTGAATCAGAACCAGGCTGACAAGAGCATCATCACCGCCTCTCAGAGCGGCAGCTACAACAGCGTCGTTGCCAACCAGAACGGCCCGTACGGCGGCAACCCAGGCAACAGCAACCTGGAAGCGACCATCATTCAAAGCGGCAACAGCAACAAGGTCACCAGCAACCAGTCTGGCCACGACAACGACGCCTACCTGACTCAGTCCGGCGGCTACAACGTCATCGACCTGAATCAGACCACTACCGCTTACAACAGCAAGGCCACCGTGGCCCAGACCGGCAGCTACCTGACCGCCAACGTCACTCAGACCGGCGGCAGCAACAACACTGTTTCGATCACCCAGCACTAATCCAGGCAGTACCCGCCGGTTCGCCGGCGGGTTTTTTCGGAGTAGAACCATGCGCGCCCGCACGCTTTCAATGATGATCATCGCTGCCGCAGTATTGAGTGGCTGTGCCACTTCGCGCCCGGCGGGCACCATTTCTCCGGCGACCATTTCGCCACCCACGCAATCGACCCGCGACCTTGCCAACCTGCCGCCTCCGGCCGGCGTGATTCCGGTAGCGGTGTACGGCATGCGTGACCAGACCGGCCAGTACAAACCTTCGCCGGACAGTTCTTTCTCGACGTCGGTGACCCAGGGCGCAGCGTCGCTTCTGGTCAGCGCGTTGCGCGATTCGCGCTGGTTCAAACCGGTGGAACGCGAAAACCTGCAGGACCTCCTGACCGAACGCAAAATCGTTCGCGCCCTGGAGTTGCCGCAGGATCAGGCACAAGGGCAGCTGCCACCGCTGCGCCCGGCCAACATGATTGTCGAAGGCGCGATCGTCGCCTACGAAAGCAATGTGCGCACCGGCGGTTTCGGTGTGCGTTATCTGGGCATCGGCCCGTCGGACCTGTATCGCCAGGACCAGGTGACCATCAACCTGCGGGCGGTGGACATCCGCACCGGCGACATCATTCAGAGCGTCACCACCACCAAGACCGTGTTCTCGATCCAGCTGGATTTCGGCGTGTTCAAGTTCGTCTCGCTGCGCCATCTGCTGGAAGTCGAAACCGGCCTGTCGCGCAACGAGCCGGTGCAGCAGTGCGTGCGCGAAGCCATCGAAGCCGGCCTGATCCACCTGATCGCCCAGGGCGCGCGGGATGGCAGCTGGAACCTGAAAAACCCGGAAGACCTGAAAAAGCCGCTGTTGGCCGGTTATCTGAAGGCGTATGACGAGCAGACCATGAGCACGCCGATGACCGCTGCCGAACAAAGCCAACTATCGGGGGAGACCCATGCACAGTAATAAGAAAGCTGCGCTGTTGACCTTCGCCGCTGCCCTGATGCTGGGCAGCGCATTGAGCCAGGCGGGCGACCTGATGCCTGAGGCGCGTTACTCGGGCATCGGCGTTGCGGGCAGCCGAGTGGACGTGAGCCAGATCGGCTCCTACAACCGCTCCCGCGTCGACCAGGCCGGCCCCGGTCAGCGGCTGGTTCAGATCCAGAACGGCATCGCCAACACGGCCACGCTCAATCAGAGCGGCGCCTATAACGCAGCCTCAGCCCAGCAAAGCGGTTACAACAACAGCATCAGCCTGGATCAGGCCGGGCGTTTCAACCAGGCCGCGATCGTCCAGGCCGGTGCCAACAACCAGGCCAACGTGGTGCAGAGCGGCGCCTATAATCAGGCGTATGTCGGCCAGTACGGGCAGAACAACCAGGCCAACGTCAGCCAGAACGGCTTCGGCGGCACGGTCAGTGTTCAGCAGTACGGCAACAACATGAACGCCTCCGTGACCCAGAAGTGAAACCCATGATCGATCTGTCGCAGCTTGTGGTCGCCATCGATACCCATCGCCAGGGCGCTGCGGTGCTGATTCGCCCGCACATCGAAAACCCGACGCCACTGACCCTGCGCTATCGCATGGCGGTCAGCCAGCGCAGTTCGGCGGGCACCTCCAGTATCAGCCAGTCGGGCGATATTCAGACCGGTGCGACGGCGTCGCTGGTGCAGCTGAGCATTCCTCCCGAGGCTGCCTGTCATATCCGGCTGGAGCTGTTTCAGGGGAGTCAGCTGGTCAAGACGGTCGAGCAGGATTGCGATGGACCTGCTCAATGAGAGCCCTCTTTGAAGAGCTTGCTCGATGATTTCCCTTGAGAGCTTGGGCGCTGTTTGAAGTTCTACCTGACGGCAGAAGCGTTCCGGCTTCGCCGGATTACTTGGAAAAGTCGGAATGCCGCACCACCCCCAAGTAACCAAGGGTTCTCGCTCCCTGTCCGGCCCGGCTTCGCCGGGTTCCCTCCTTCCGGCATTGCTCCGTGGGCCCGGCGCGAATGGGCCATCCATGGCCCCGCGCCTCGCGCGGCATCCTGCCGCTTGGCCCACTGCGCAACGCCTCCACTCGGCCTCCCAAAGTCGCAATTTGTGCCGCCTGTGAGATTTGCGTAGGCAAACACCAAACCTCCCCGTAGCAGCACGGCTTGCCGGCGGGGCGATCTTGAGGACCACCCGCGAGCAAGCTCGGCTGCTACGGAGGACGGCGTTAGCCGGTCGCTTTTTGCTTTGGCTTTTGATCTTTGTACGCGATAGCCCAAGCGACAAAAATCGCGACTTGGGTGCAGGCCGAACGGAGGTCTCGCGAGAGGCGCGTTGGGCCATGGATGGCCCTTCGCGCCGGGCCCACGGAGCGGGACCGGAGCGAGGGAACCCGACGAAGTCGGGCCAAACCAGGAGCAGAAGGACTTGGTTACCTGGTCCCTTCAAGTAACTCGACGAAGTCGAAACAGGTCTGGCGTTAGCCAGAACGCTCTTGAAGGACTCTCAGACTACATCGATGCGGCGATCAGAAATCATCCACAACCTTGCCATCCTTGACCTTAAACTCACGGTTCTGCAAGTACGCATTACGAATGAAGATGTACTTGTCCCCGTTGATCAACTTCTCAGCCGACAACAAGCTAGCCCGGGTATCAACCACACTGACGCCAAATGCCGTATTACGGGTCGGCACGTGATCGATGTAGCGATACGGCTGGGTGTAAGTATCCGGGTACTTGGCCAGTGCATCACGCACAGTGCTTGGACCCAGCAACGGAATCATCACGAACGGACCGCTCTCCACGCCCCACTTGCCCAGGGTCTGGCCAAAATCTTCGTCGTTGCGCTGCAGGCCCATCTTGGTGCCGACGTCGAAGAAGCCCAGCAGGCCAAATGTAGTGTTGAGAATCAGGCGCGCGGTGTCGACACCCGCCGCTTCAGGCTTGGCCTGCAGCACATCGTTGGCGAAGTTGGTCACTTCACCGATGTTGCGGAACATGTTGTGGATACCGTCTTGCAGGAACTGCGGCGTGATGAACTGGTAACCCTGCGCAATCGGCTTCAGCGCGTAGGTGTCGACCGTGTCGTTGAAACGGAAGATCGGGCGGTTGACGCTTTCCCACGGGTCTTCGTCAGCGGCCTGCGCGGCCATCGGCACCATGGCCAGACCGGCCCACACACAGGTCAAAGCCAGACGATTGATAAAGCCTGCACCGGTCACGGGCATAGCAAGGACTCCCAGTCAAAGTGATGAAGCGGGCGCTACGCCCCCCAACCAAAGGCGAGAGTATAAAGGGTTCTGTAACGATTTAGTCGGCGAAAAGCTACACATTTGCACAGACGTCGAATCATCAGGCGACAAAGTCATGTCACGGTCATCTGACTGTCATGCAAATCCCTTAGCGTCATTGCATTTGAGAGGGAATTCCATGCTCGCCCCGGTCGCCGCGCCCGCCCCATCGTTCACCGCCGTGCTGTTCGGCCTGAGTGGTTGCCTCGTCGATTTCGGCGCGCAGGCGCGGACATTGCGCGACCAGGACGGCACCACCCTGCTCTCTGACGACGCCCAGGCCTTCGCCAATCCCACCCCCGGCGCCCTCAGCGCACTGAAAAATCTCAAGCAGCAAGGCGTACCCTGCGCCTGGATCGAGGAATACCCGGCCAGCATCGCCGAACAGCTGGCCGCCCCGCTCAAGGACCTGATCCAGCCAACCCCCAGCCCCAACAATCACTGGCCTGCCCCGGATGCCTGCTGGCAGGCGCTGATGAGCCTGAATGTCGGGCAGCTCGATGGCTGCGTCATGGTCAGCGGCGATCCGCGGCTGGTGATGTCGGGCCTGAACGCCGGTTTATGGACCGTGGGCATCGCGTCCTGCGGCCCGCTGTGTGGCCTGTCACCCGCGCAATGGGAAGCGCTGAGCGATCTGGAACGCGAGCGTCTGCGCGGCCGCGCGACCCTGGAACTGTACGCCGCAGGCGCGCATTCGGTGATCGATCATCTGGGGGAGCTGGACTCGTGCCTGGCCGACATCACCCTGCGCCGGCAGAAGGCCGAAAAGCCCTGACAGCGGTTTGATCGGCATCATGCAAGGTGGCGCCGACTGGATTAGTCTTAAGACGTGAAGGACCTTTGCCATGGCGCTGCGGTCCATGCTGAGACTATTCGAAAAGGAAACACCCTATGCCCGCCCGCGAACTGCAAGAACAACTCGACGCCCTGCGCGAGCAACTGGATCAAAACCCGCCGCTGACGGAAGAAGAGCGCGAACATCTGTACAAGCTGATGACCCAGATCCAGGCCAAAATCGCTGTCGAGACGGCGACTGCCGATAACAACCTAGCTGATGGCGTCAACCTGGCCATCGAACGCTTCGAGGTCGAGCACCCCACCATCGCGGGTACCCTGCGCAATATCGTGCAGACGCTGGGTAATATCGGGATCTGAACCGAAAGATCTGGCGTCCGCACTAATTGTGGGAGTGAGCTTGCTCACGAAGGCGTAGTGTCAATCACCATCGATGTCGCCGCGCTGCCGCGTTCGTGAGCAAGCTCACTCCCATAGGACTGGAGCTGGATCGAATATCACGTGCTTTTTTACTGACGCGCCAGCCGCCCATTCTCCAGCGTCAGCTTCTCGGTGCTGCGATACGGGTTGATGTCCAGCCCGCCCCGGCGCACATAGCGCGCGTAAACGGTGAGTTTTTCCGGCTTCAGCAGACGCTGCAAGTCCATGAAAATCCGCTCCACACACTGCTCGTGGAAGTCCGAATGCTGGCGGAAGCTGACGATGTAGGCCAGGAAACTCGCGTGATCCAGCGCCGCACCGCGATATTCCACCGCTACGCTGCCCCAGTCCGGCTGGCTGGTGACCGGGCAGTTGGATTTGAGCAGATGGCTGTGCAGCGTTTCCTCGATCAACTTCGACTCATCGCAGCGCAGCAGTTCAGGCTGCGGCTTGTCGTAGCTGCTGATGGTCACGTCCAGATCATCCACGCACACACCCGGCACCGGCACGATGCCATCTGCTTCGATGTCCTTGAGCGAGCGCACCCGCACGCCCACCGGCTTGCCGGCCGCCGCCGACAGGTCTTTTTCCAGCACCGTCACCAGCTCCTGCGTCGAGGCGAAAGGCGTTTGGTTCAGCGAGTTCAGGTAAAGCTTGAACGACTTGGATTCGATGATGTTCGGCGAATCGGCCGGGATGCTGAACTCGCCGATGGCCACCACCGGCTTGCCTGACGGCAGCAGCCAGGACAATTCGTAACAATTCCAGAAGTCGACACCCTGATACGGCAGCGTCTCTGCGGTCAGCCCCAGTTCGGCCCACTTGGCGGTGCGCGGAATCGGGAACAGCAGAGACGGCGTGTAGGTGGCGATGTATTCACTGGACTTGCCCAGGGGCGAGTGTTCGGCTGCGGGATGCATGGCGGGACCTGAAAACGGAGATGGAAGGCTGATCAAAAAATCCTGACCGCCAAGTCTATAGGTTTTGCCCCGGGTTTTCAGCGCCTCGTTATCGGCCAGTCACTTGTCGATGGCGATCTTGCCGACCATGCCCGCCTGATAATGCCCGGGAATGTTGCAGGCGAACTCCAGGTCCGTGGCCTTGGTGAAGGTCCAGGTCAGCTCGGCGGTCTTGCCTGGCTCCACCAGCACGCTGTTGGGGTCGTCGTGTTTCATCGAGTGGTCGCCGTGGTCCATGCCGGCCATGGCGTCGTGCTTCATGCCGGTCGAGGTCAGCATGCCGCTGGCGACCATCTTGAGCATTTCCTGCTGATGGGCAGCGTGCATCGCGGCGTCGCCCAGGTTGAATTCGTGCAGCAGGCTGCCCTTGTTGACCAACACGAAATGCACGGTCTCGCCCTCTTTGACGGTCAGGTTCTTGGGCTCGAAGTACATGTCGCCCAGCGTCAGCTCGACGGTGCGCGTGGCCTGATCGGCCTTCGCGGCATGGCCGAAGTCGAAATGCGCGCCGGGGGATGCCTGCGACGACAGGCTCAGGCCCAACAACACGGCAGCAGCGGTCAAACGAGCGAACATGAATCTCTCCAGTCAACTTTCAATCGATGGGCTCAAGGTACGTACTGCGCACTGGCATTAAGCTGACCGTAACATTACAACTTTGTAAGCTTGGCCACGATCTGCCCCCACTCGCGTTATAAAGCGCCATCTCAAGAGCCAGCTCCAGCCAATCGAGCCACCCATGAAACTACTGATCATCGAAGATCAAGCCAAAACCGGCCAGTACCTGCGCCAGGGGCTGAGCGAAGCCGGGTTCAACACCGAACTGGTCGCCGATGGCACCAGCGGCCAGCACTTGGCGCTGACCGGCGACTACGCCCTGCTGATTCTCGATGTGATGCTGCCCGGCCGGGACGGCTGGCAGATCCTGCAAGCGGTGCGCGGCGCCGGGCTGGACACGCCGGTGCTGTTTCTCACCGCCCGCGATGCCGTCGAAGACCGCGTGCGCGGCCTGGAACTGGGGGCGGATGATTATCTGGTCAAGCCATTCGCCTTTTCCGAACTGCTGGCGCGAGTGCGCAGCCTGTTGCGCCGTGGCAGCAGCGCCAGCCAGGAAACCCACCTGCAACTGGCTGATCTGCGGCTGGATCTGTTGCGGCGCCGGGTCGAGCGCAACGGCCAGCGCATCGACCTGACCGCCAAGGAATTCGCCCTGCTGGAGCTGATGCTGCGCCGTCAGGGCGAGGTGCTGCCCAAATCGCTGATTGCCTCTCAGGTCTGGGACATGAACTTCGACAGTGACACCAATGTGATCGAGGTCGCCATCCGCCGCCTGCGCCTGAAAGTCGACGACGAATACCCCAACAAACTGATCCACACCGTGCGCGGCATGGGTTACGTGCTCGAAGAGCGGCCGCTCTAGTGTTGCGGCGCATTTCCCTGGGCAGCCGCCTGGCGTTGCTGTTCGCCGCCTGCACCGCCGTAGTTTCGCTGACCGCCGGGGTGCTGTTCAACCAGGCCAGCGAGAGCCATTTCATCGAACTGGATCAGCAACTGCTCGCCAGCAAGCTGCCAAGCCTGCGCGCGGTGCTGGAAGGTGTCAGCGGCGTCGAGCAACTGAACCAACGCCAGGCGGCGCTGCGCAACGAACTGGCCCACTCGCCGGATCTGGCCCTGCAAGTGCGCGGGGCCAACGGCCAGGTCTGGTTCGACAGCCTGCCACGGGTCACAGCGAGCACTGCGCTGCAAGTCGGGCTGCACGGCGGGCTGCACACCCTGACCGACAACGGCGTGTCATACCGCACCTACAGCGTCCCACTGCAAGCGCTGCAGGCCGATTCGCCGCAACTGACATTGTTGCTGGACATTACCCATCACCAGCATTTTCTCGAGCGCATGCAACGGCTGATCTGGCTCACCGTCGGATTGTCGGCGCTGGCCACTGCCCTGCTCGGCGCCTGGGCGGCACGCAGCGGTTTACGGCCCTTGCGCCAGATGACCGAGGTGGCCGCCAGCGTCTCGGCCAGCTCCCTCACCACACGCTTGCCGCTCAACGATTTGCCGTCGGAACTGGCCGAACTGAGCCAGGCCTTCAACGCCATGCTGATTCGCCTGGACGATGCCTTTCAGCGGCTGTCGGCGTTTTCCGCCGACATCGCCCACGAAATGCGTACGCCGCTGTCGAACCTTCTGACCCACACCCAGGTCACCCTCACCCGCCCGCGCGACGTGGAGCAATACCGCGAGGCGCTGCTGGGCAATCTTGAGGAATTGCAGTGGATGGCGCAGATGGTCAACGACATGCTGTATCTGGCCAAGGCCGAGCATGGCCTGCTCAATCCCGCTCGCGAACGCCTGCAACTGGATGCGGAAATCGACGCGTTACTGGAGTTTTTCCTGCCATTGGCCGAAGACGCGCAGATTCACCTTGCGCGCGAGGGCGAGGCCAGCCTGCTCGGCGACCGGCACATGCTGCGCCGCGCCCTGTCGAATCTGCTGGACAACGCACTGCGTTTCACCCAACCCCAAGGTCAGGTGGCGGTACGTCTCGCGGCAGATGCCACAAACGTGCGAATCAGCATCGAAAACACCGGCCAGACCATTCCCGCCCAAGCCTTGCCGCGGCTGTTCGACCGTTTCTACCGCGCCGACCCGGTGCGTCATGAAAGCAACGAACACGCAGGCCTGGGGCTGGCGATCACCCAGTCGATCATCAAGGCCCATGGCGGCACCATCCGCTGTACCTCCCATGACGGCCTGACGCGTTTTCTGATCGAGCTGCCGGGCGCGAATGTGTGACAGCCGATTGCACCGCGAACCGGCCTGGGCCAGACATTGATCCAGATCAATAAATCGCGCCTGCGCACTCCCTAAACTGCCGCCACCGCCAGCCTTTTTTTCGGGAATGCCCGCATGCTCGACGACCTTCGTTGGGACCCAGAACTCCTCCGCCGCTACGACCTGACAGGGCCGCGTTACACGTCCTACCCCACTGCGGTGCAATTCCACAATCAGATCAGCGGTTTCGACGTGCTTCACGCCCTGCGCGACAGCCGCAAGCAGGCCCGGCCGCTGTCGCTGTATGTGCATGTGCCGTTCTGCGCCAACATTTGTTACTACTGCGCCTGCAACAAGGTCATCACCAAGGATCGCAGCCGTTCCGGGCAATACCTGCAACGACTGCAGCATGAAATCCAAATGATCGCCTGCCACCTGGGCAGCCAGCAGGCGGTCGAACAGCTGCATCTGGGCGGCGGCACGCCGACCTTTCTCAGCCACGTGGAATTGCGCCAGTTGATGGCCCACCTGCGCGAGCATTTCAATCTGCTGGACCGAGACTGCGGCGACTACGGCATCGAGATCGACCCGCGCGAAGCCGACTGGTCGACCATGGGCCTGTTGCGCGAACTGGGCTTCAACCGGGTCAGCCTCGGCGTGCAGGATCTGGACCCTCTGGTGCAGCTGGCGATCAATCGCATGCAAAGCCTGGCCGAGACCCGCGCCATCGTCGAAGCGGCGCGCACGCTGCAGTTTCGTTCGGTGAACATCGACCTGATCTACGGCCTGCCGCTGCAGACCCCGGACGGTTTCGCCCGCACCGTGGACGAGGTGATCGCCCTGCAGCCTGATCGCCTGTCGGTGTTCAACTATGCGCACCTGCCCGAGCGTTTCATGCCGCAGCGGCGCATCGACACCGCGCAACTGCCCGGCGCTGAACACAAGCTGCAAATGCTCCAGCGCACCATCGAACAACTGACCCGGGCCGGCTATCGCTACATCGGCATGGACCACTTCGCCCTGCCCGACGACGACCTGGCCATCGCTCAGGAAGAAGCCACTCTGCAACGCAACTTCCAGGGCTACACCACCCACGGCCACTGCGACCTGATCGGCCTGGGTGTCTCGGCCATCAGCCAGATCGGCGACCTGTATGCGCAGAACACCAGCGATCTGAACCATTACCAGGGTTTTCTGGCCAGCGATCAACTGGCGACGGTCCGGGGCGTGACCTGCAACGCCGATGACCGGATCCGGCGGGCAGTGATCGCGCAGTTGATCTGCCACTGCCGCGTGGATTTCGCGCCCATCGAGCAGGCATTCGGCATCGACTTTCGCCACTACTTCAACGCCGTGTGGCCCCGCTTGCTGGCCATGGCCACTGACGGCCTGATTCATCTGGATGCCCAGAGCATCGAGGTGAAACCCGCCGGGCGCTTGTTGGTGCGCTCCGTGTGCATGGTGTTCGATGCGTACCTTGACTTACAAAACCGCCAGAGATTTTCCAGAGTGATCTAGGAAGTTTCCACGCAGGCGGTAAGGACTGTTGTCACGCCATGGACGGCGCGTGCTAGTCGGAGCTTTGACCCGTGGGTTACCCTTACGACTAATGTGTGTTTTCTCACAAGGAACTACCCGATGTCTGAGCCAGTAAAACAGCGCGCTCATACCCAGGCTCACTGCAAGGACTGCAGTCTGGCCCCATTGTGCCTCCCGCTTTCGCTGAACCTTGAGGACATGGACGCGCTGGACGAGATCGTCAAACGCGGCCGTCCACTGAAAAAAGGCGAGTTTCTGTTTCGCCAAGGCGACGGCTTCGATTCGGTCTATGCCGTGCGTTCCGGCGCGCTGAAAACCTTCAGCCTGAGCGACGCCGGTGAAGAGCAACTGACCGGTTTCCACCTGCCCAGCGAGCTGGTGGGCCTGTCGGGCATGGACGCCGAAGCCTATCCGGTGTCGGCACAGGCGCTGGAGACCACGTCGGTCTGCGAAATTCCCTTCGAACGTCTGGACGAACTCTCGGTGCAATTGCCGCAATTGCGTCGGCAATTGATGCGGGTGATGAGCCGGGAGATCCGCGACGATCAGCAAATGATGCTGTTGCTGTCGAAAAAGACTGCCGATGAGCGCATCGCGACCTTTCTGGTCAACCTGTCGGCGCGCTTTCGAGCACGGGGTTTTTCCGCCAATCAGTTCCGCCTGAGCATGTCGCGCAACGAAATCGGCAACTACCTGGGCCTGGCGGTGGAGACCGTATCCCGGGTGTTCACCCGCTTTCAGCAGAACCAGCTGATCGCCGCCGAAGGCAAGGAAATTCACATCCTCGACCCCATCCAGCTGTGCGCCCTGGCAGGTGGCTCGCTGGAAAGCTGATGGCGCCGAGGGCCGGGCAGGCTTAAACTGGGACCTTTGTGCCAATCGCCTGTCCGGGACCTTTATGATTTTCGACGAATTCAGCTTCAAATCCCTGATCCGCCCTGTGGTGGACTTCCCCAAGCCCGGCGTCGTGTTCCGTGACATCACCCCGCTGTTCCAGTCGCCCAAGGCCCTGCGCCTGGTGATCGACAGCTTCGTGCAGCGCTACATCGACTCGGACTTCACCCACGTCGGCGCCATGGACGCACGGGGTTTTCTGGTGGGTTCGATCATCGCCTACGAACTGAACCGCCCGTTGGTGCTGTTCCGCAAGCAGGGCAAGCTGCCAGCGGACGTGCTGGCCGAGGGTTATCAGACCGAATACGGCGAAGCCTTTCTGGAAGTGCACGCCGACAGCCTGTGCGACGGCGACTCGGTGGTGATGTTCGATGACCTGATCGCCACCGGCGGCACGCTGATCGCCGCCGCCAACCTGATCCGCCGTATGGGCGCGAAAGTCCATGAAGCCGCCGCGATCATCGACCTGCCGGAACTGGGCGGCTCACAACGCCTGCAGGACATGGAAATCCCGACGTTCTGCCTGACGCTGTTTGCGTTGACCGACAAGTAAAACCCGCCCGCGTCGCCCTCCCGTAGCAGCATGGCTTGCCAGCGGGAGCGATCCTGAGGACGCTCCCGCCGGCAAGCCGTGCTGCTACGAATGCAGGATCGATATGGCTTAAAGCTTGATCGGCTTGCGCCCCGCAAACGAATGCGCCAGGGTTCCGCCGTCTACCAGTTCCAGCTCGCCTCCCAGCGGCACGCCGTGGGCGATGCGCGAGGTGACCATGCCTTTGTTGGTCAGCAACTGCGCGATGTAGTGGGCGGTGGCCTCGCCTTCCACCGTGGGGTTGGTGGCCAGGATCACTTCGCTAAAGGTGCCCTGCTCTTCGATCCGTGCGATCAGTTGCGGAATGCCGATCGCCTCCGGGCCCAGACCGTCGAGGGGCGACAGATGGCCCTTGAGCACGAAGTAACGGCCGCGATAACCAGTCTGCTCCACCGCATACACGTCCATCGGCCCTTCCACCACGCACAGCAGCGTGTCATCGCGGCGAGTGTCCGCACACTGCGGGCACAGCTCGTCTTCGGTCAGGGTGCGGCACTGCTTGCAATGGCCGACCCCTTCCATCGCCTGCTTCAGCGCCTGCGCCAGGCGCGAACCGCCGCTGCGATCACGCTCGAGCAGCTGCAATGCCATGCGCTGGGCGGTTTTCTGACCCACGCCCGGCAGAATGCGCAGGGAGTCGATCAACTGGCGAATCAGAGGACTGAAGCTCATTGAAGAAAAGTCTCACAAAAACACGAGACGCGGTTTATACCCGCGCCTCCCGACAGCGTCAAATGACTCAGGACACCTTCACCACCAGCTTGCCGAAGTTCTTCCCTTCCAGCAGGCCGATGAAAGCATCCGGCGCATGCTCCAGCCCCTCGACCACGTCTTCACGGAACTTGACCTTGCCGTCCTTCACCAGCGGCACCATGGCCTGCATGAATTCTTCCAGACGGTGGTAGTACTCTTCGTAAACGATAAAACCCTGAATCCGCGCGCGCTTGGTCAGCAAGGTGCGCATCAGCAGAGGCAGCTTGTTCGGCCCGTCGGGCTGGGCCTGCGCATTGTATTGCGCGATCACGCCACACAGCGGCACCCGCGCGTGCTCGTTGAGCAGCGGAATCACCGCCTCGAAGACCTTGCCGCCCACCAGCTCGAAATAGATGTCGATACCGCTGGGGCAGGCTTCACCCAGTTGCTCGGCGAAATGCGGGCTTTTGTGGTCGATGCAGTCGTCGAAGCCCAGCTCGTCGATCACGTAGCGGCACTTGTCGATCCCGCCGGCGACGCCCACCACCCGCAGGCCTTGCAGCTTGGCCACCTGCCCGACCACCGAACCCACGGCGCCGGACGCAGCGGCGACCACCAGAGTCTCGCCGGCCTTGGGTTGGCCGATGTGCATCAAGCCCATATAGGCCGTGATGCCCGGCATGCCGAGCACACCTACGGCCATCGACGGGCTGGGCAGGTCCTTGGGCACTGGCAGCAGATTCTTGCCGTCAGAAATGCTGTGGGTCTGCCAGCCGGTCTGGCCTACAACTAGATCGCCCACTTTGAACGCCGGGTTGCGTGACTGCTCGACCACGCTGACCGCGCCGCCTTCCATGACTGCGTTGATCTCCACCGGCGGTGCGTAGGATGGCGCATCGCTCATGCGACCGCGCATATAGGGGTCGAGGGAAAGGTACAGCGTGCGCAGTTGAATCTGGCCATCTTGCAGGTCAGGCAACGCCTCGCGCTCGAGGCGAAAGTTCTCCGGCACCGGTGCGCCCTGAGGGCGTGAGGCGAGGACGATGCGTTGGTTGAGGATCAGTTCTTGCGACATGAGCAGTGGCTCCCTGAAGGGTCGAGGCGGGAATGACTATAGAAAAGCAGACCGTTGGCACAGGATGGGGTTCGAACAGTTATAGGTCGGCAACCGATCCCCTGTAGGAGCGAATTTATTCGCGATGCGGTGGTAAATCCGACGCATCTATTTCGCCTGTACGATCTTTCGCGAATGAATTCGCTCCTACAGGCCAGCATTCCAACGACGCGCCCCAAAAAAATGCCAGGCACTGGGCCTGGCATCGGTATCGCTGCAATCGGATCAGAACGGCAGCTTCATGCCTGGCGGCAGTTGCATGCCCGCGGTCATGCTGGCGGTCTTTTCCTGGCTGGCGGCTTCGATCTTGCGCACGGCGTCGTTGACGGCAGCGGCGATCAGGTCTTCCAGGATTTCCTTGTCTTCCTGCATCAGGCTGTCGTCCAGGCTTACGCGCTTGACGTCATGACGACCGGTCATCACCACGCTCACCAGGCCTGCGCCCGACTGGCCGGTCACTTCGGCATTGGCCAGCTCTTCCTGCATCTTGGCCATTTTTTCCTGCATTTGCTGGGCCTGCTTCATCAGGCCAGCCATGCCACCTTTCATCATGGGAATTCTCCTCGAAAGTCGTTGGGGTCTTTGCGTGGCGCCAAATCAGCTTAGCGCCTCGCGGTCGTTAAAGAGGGTCAGGCTGCCGGGCTGTCCACGGGAACAATCGTATCCTCGCGGATGCTGGCACCAAACTGTTGCATCATCTGCTGGATGAACGGATCGCCATGAATCGACGCCTCGGCCTCGCGCTGGCGGTCGGCCCGCCGGCGTGCGGCCGCCTGGGCCGGGGTTTCCTGCTCGGGTTTTATCAGCTCGATACTTAGGTTGATCGTGCGTTCGTGATACTGGTTCAACGCCTCGTTCAGGCGACGCTGCTGGGTCGCGTTGAACAGCGCGCTGTGGGCCGGGTCCAGGTGCAGCAGCCAGTTGTCGCCATCCACCGAAATCAGCGTGCAGTTGGCGGCGATGTTGCCGGTCATGCCGGACACCGGCAGTTTCGGGAACAACTCCAGCCAGTCCGCCGCCAGGCCCGTGGCCGGATTGGCGGCCAGCACCAGCTCCGGTTCCTTCTCCACCGCCTCGACAGTGTCGTGGGCCAGGTCGTCCAGATAGGCGAACGAAGCCGGATCGATGTCGATGTCCGGCTCGACGTAATCGTCGTCCGGTGGCGGCTCGTCATCGCGCTCCATGGGCGCAGGCACATAGGCCACGGCATCCGGCACCTGTTCGAGCATGCCCGGGGTCACCGCCTCGGCGGCGGCCTGGAGCTGCTCAAGCGATTCGACTTCCGGCGCGTCCGGCACCGGGCTTGCCGGTGCCGGTGTGGGCATCGGCGTCAGGTCGGGCTGCTCGGCCACGGTATCAAGCACCGGCTCCGGAATGTCTTCGGCAACGAGGGCGGGAACGGGCGCAGGCTGCGCGACGGCTTGCGACGCCGGCTTGGGCTCATTCCACGGCAGGTCGACTTCTTCGACAGGCGCCGGTTCAGGCTCGACCGCAGCGACTGGCGCAGGCTGTTCGACCACCGGCGCGGGCATGTAAGCAGGCGCAGGTGCCGGAGCAGCTGCCGGAACGGGCGCTGGCGCCGAAGGAGCAGGTACCGCAGCGGCCACCGCTGCCTGGGAATCAGCCGTGGCCGGGCTGATCCCCACCGACTTTAACGGCTGTCGTGGCGCGTTTTCGCTGTCTGCCGGGCGGAAGGCCAGCATCCGCAGCAGGACCATTTCGAAGCCGCCCCGTGGATCCGGCGCCAAGGGCAGGTCGCGACGGCCAATCAGGCCCATCTGGTAGTAGAACTGCACATCTTCGGCGGGCAGCGCCTGGGCCAGGGCCAGCACACGTTCGCGGTCGCCATGGCCGTTGTCGACGCCATCGGGCAGCGCCTGGGCGATCGCCACGCGGTGCAGTACGTTGAGGATTTCCGAGAGCACACCGCTCCAGTCCGGGCCCTGCTCGGCCAGATGACGCACGGCTTCGAGCAGCGCGCGGGCGTCGCCATCGATCAGCGCGGTGAGCACATCATAGACCTGACCGTGGTCGAGGGTGCCGAGCATCGCCCGCACATCGGCTGCCAGCACCTGGCCTTCGCCGAAGGCAATCGCCTGGTCAGTCAGGCTCATGGCGTCACGCATCGAACCATCGGCCGCGCGGCCCAGCAGCCACAGCGCGTCGTCTTCGAACGGAATGTTTTCGGCGCCCAGCACATGGGTCAAGTGCTCGACCACCCGCTCCGGGGTCATGTTCTTCAGGGAGAACTGCAGGCAGCGCGACAGAATGGTTGCCGGAAGTTTCTGCGGGTCGGTGGTCGCCAGGATGAACTTGACGTAGGGCGGCGGCTCTTCCAGCGTCTTGAGCAAGGCGTTGAACGAGTGGCTGGAAAGCATGTGCACTTCGTCGATCAGGTAGACCTTGAAGCGGCCACGGCTGGGCGCGTACTGCACGTTGTCCAGCAGCTCGCGGGTGTCTTCGACCTTGGTGCGGCTCGCGGCGTCGATCTCGATCAGGTCGACGAAACGCCCTTCGTCGATCTCCCGGCACACCGAACATTCGCCGCAGGGCGAGGAAGTGATACCGGTTTCACAGTTCAGGCACTTGGCGATGATTCGCGCGATGGTGGTCTTGCCGACCCCGCGGGTGCCGGTGAATAAATAGGCATGGTGCAGGCGCTGGCTGTCCAGCGCGTTGATCAAGGCCTTGAGCACATGGGTCTGGCCGACCATTTCGCGGAACGAGCGCGGACGCCATTTACGTGCAAGAACCTGATAACTCATTGAAAACCGTCGCGACTGGGATGCGGAAGACCGCTAATGCTAGCGGAGCGAGGGCAAAATTGCATCCGGACGATGTATGCCCGCACATTTAAATGATCTGCCGCTAAACTGCCACTGATGCCAAACGGCCATGTCATGGACACACTGAGGGATTCTATGCGTCTGCTGGCACTGAGCGCCTTATTGATGGTCAGCGCGATCACCCGCGCCGAGCCCGCGCCGCTGCGCTTCGCCGTCGCCGACTCCTGGTCGATGCCGATGGCGCAAGTGGAGGATCATCAGGCCACCGGCGGGATCATGGTCGACATCATGCGCAGCATGGCCGCGAACACCGGGCTGCCTGCACAGTTTCGCGTGCTGTCCATCACCCGCGTGCAGCGCGCGCTGGAAGAGGGCCAGATCGACGTGCGCTGCTATACCGCGCAGTCCTGGATGCCGACGCTGTCGGGCGATGTGACCTGGAGCCTGCCCTTGCTGGTGCAACGCGACCTGTTGATCAGCGCGCCGGACAACGCAGCCCCCGTGAATCTCGCAACGCTGAACGATCAGGTGGTAGGCACCGTGCTGGGCTATTTCTACCCGACCCTGCAACCGGCGTTCGACAGTCATCGCCTGGATCGCGAAGACGCCCGCAGCGAAGACCAGGTGCTGCAAAAACTGCAAATCGGCCGCTATCGCTACGCGGTCGCCAACCAGTGGTCACTGGACTGGTTCAACCGCAACCTGCCCCCGGACCAGAAACTGCGCGGCGTGGCGGTGATTGACGAACAACCGGTGGGCTGCATCGTACGCAACGACAGCAAGGTCCCGGCGCAACGCCTGATGCGGGTATTGCTGCGCATGCGCATGTCCGGCGAAATCGACCGGATCACCGCGCGCTATAACACCGTCACGGGGTTACCGCCTGATGGGCCGGCTGCAAACCGCTGATTGCCCCCACGCACCATGTGGTCACGATGAACCAGCCACCCCCATCCCGTAGCTGTCCGGCTTGCCGGCGGTCTGACGCGCAGCGGCAGTAAAATCAGGCGACTCGGCCGTGCCAGACAGAATGCGTATGAAGGAAGATCAAGATCAAAAGCGTTCTTCCTAACGTCAGATCTGTTTCGACTTCGTCGAGTTACTTGAAGGGACCAAGTAACCAAGTCCTTCTGCTCCTGGTTTGGCCCTCCTG
>NZ_JBWXNG010000028.1:0-41108 GCF_056627435.1 Pseudomonas sp. 2 | reverse complement strand
TGGTCAGTGGATTCTGGGTGGTGATCAGGCCCTTGCTGTTGTCGAGGTCGGCATTGTTCAAATCCAGATTCAGTGCTGCGGCGCCCAGCAGCGAGCCGCCGATGTTATTGATACCCGTGGCCTTGGCGTCGAGGGTCTGCGCGGCGTTGATCAGCCCGTCGTCGTTGTTGGTCAGCAGCCCATTGACGTTGAGTGTGAGGTCGCCGCGGCTGGTCAGGGTGCCGCCGCTGTTGTCCAGCATGCCGGCCTGAGCGTCGACGCTGGCCGCAGCGATCATGCCCTTGACGTTGCTCAGCGCGTTGGCGAGGCGCACGGTCAGCGCCTGGTTGCTCAGCAGTTTGCCGTTGCCGTTGTCGAGGCTGTCGGCGCCAAACGTGAAGCCTTGGGCGCTGGAGATTTCGCCATTCTGGTTGTTTACCGCGCCGAGGTTTTTCAGCAGCAGCGCGCCGGGGGCGTTGAGCAGGCCGTTCTGGTTGTTGAGCTGACCATGATTCAGATCCAGGCTCAGGCTGCCATTGCTGAACAGCTCACCACATTGCTGATCGAGGCCGGTGACGCTGGCGGTGAGCGCTCTTTCAGCGGCGATACGGCCGCTGTCGCGGTTGCTGACCTGGCCTGCGTTGAGGGTCAGGCTGTCGGCACTGGTCAGTTGACCGCCCTGGCTGTTGTCCAACGACCCGGCGTTGACGACGGTCGCGCCTTTGCCGGAAATCTTGCCCTGATTGCGGTTGTCGAGGCTGACAGCGGTCAGGCTCAGGCCTGCGTCGGTCACCAGTTGCCCGCCCTGATTGTCGATCAGGCCGGTGCTGGTGAGGGTCAGTTGCCCAGCACTGGACAGCACACCCAGGCGGTTGGCGATGCTGTTTGCACTGACGCTGAGCAGGCCTTCGCTGCTGATCAGGCCGCCCTGGCCATTGAGCAGCCGGTTGGCAATGACCGCTACATCTTTTTTGCTCAGCACACGCCCGCTGCGCTGGTTGTCGAGGGTGCCCGCCTGAATCCGTGTGCTGCTCTCGCCGCTCAAGGCTCCGGTCTGGTTGGTCAGTGTCTGCGAGGCGCTGGCCTGCAACGAACGACTGGCAATCACACTGCCGTTGTTCGTCAGATTCTGCGCACTGATCACCACATCACCCACGCCATTACGGCTGTTGTCGGCATTCACCCCCGCTTCGACGATCGCGTTGTTGGTCAACTGGCCGTTGCTGTTCAGGCTGATGCGGTCGCGGGCGGCGATGTTCTGCTGCACGCTCAAGGCGTCGCGGGTCTGCACATCGACGCTGGCGCCATACATCGCGCCCTGCACGTTGGCGCTGGCGGCTTTGACATTGACCGCGCCTGCGGCCGAGGCCTGGGCGATGTTGAGCTGGCCGTTGGCGTCGATCTGGACATCGCCTGCGCTGGCGGCCAGGTTGCCCGCCAGTTTCACGCCGACCCCGGCTTCGGTACCCACCAGTTTGATGGCGCCGGCGTACATACCGCCCAGCGCCGAGCTGTCGATGGCCAAGTTCGGGGCATTACCGTCGGCGGCGCGGGCGGTGGCGTTGAGGGTCTGGGCATCGACGTCGTTGTGACCGGCGACGATGGTCAGGCGCTTGGCATTGATCTGCGCGTTGATCTGCGCGGCGCGGGTGATGATTTCGAACTGGTCGACGTTGTCGGCATTCAGCCCGGCGCCTTCGATGGCGACGTTGCCGCCGTCCACCTGAAAATGATCGAGACGGCCGTTGTCCAGCACCGGTTTGCCGGTGGTGAGGGTCGCGCGCGGGGTGTTGATGAAGCCGCAGCCATTGCAGCTGATGCCGTACGGGTTGGCGACGATAACCCGCGCCGCCTGCCCCGCCACCTCGGTGTAGCCCTTGAGCTGGGTGGCGTTGGCGCCGATCACCTCGTTGAGGATGGTGCCGGCCGCCACGCCGTTGAGGTTCGGGTTACCGAGGATGATGCCGCCCAGTTGCGTGCTCTGAGTACGGTCGGTGGCGTTGTTGAGGATCACGCCCTGCGAGCCGACGTTGTACTGCTGGTATTGGTTGTGCGACAGGCCGCTGGCATTGGGTGCGGCGATGTTGACGATGGGCACGCCATTGCCGGCCTGGCCCAGCGTGGTGTTGGTGGTGCCGCTGACGGCGATGCCGTCGGCCTGGGCCAGGAGCGGCTGCCAGAACATCGCCTGGATCAGGATCAGCGCGATGCCTTTGTTCGGCAGCCCGCAGAAGGTCGAACGCTCGATCAGTTTCGCGGAAGGCTGGCGGGCGAGAAAGTTGAAGAAGCGAACGTCCATGTGGGGCATCCCGGCGAAACGTTAGAGGAAAAAGTCCAGGCGGAAATAGACCGGCGATTCGCGCTCGATCAGGCCGGCTGGGCGTTCCAGAGAATGGGCAAAGGTCACGGTCGCGGCGACATGCTGGCCGCGGGCGAAGAATTCGAATGAGTTGCTCGACAGGCGGCCGTGCTCATCGCCGTTGTAGCGGTCGTTGCGAATCACGCCCTGGTCGTAACCGGCGGCGGCACCGTAATCAGTGAAGGCCGGGCGCAGCCAGTCGAGGGTCACCGGGCGTGTCAGGCGCAGTTCGTTGCGCCAGTAACCGCCGCTGTCGCCGGACAGGAACTGATCCTTGTAGCCGCGCACCGACGACGATCCGCCCAGGCTCAGGCGCTGCGGGCTGAACAAGACGTCTTCGCTGCGCTGCCCGGTGGCCAGGCTGGTGAAGGTGAAGCTCTCGCCCCACAACTTGAATGGCTGCAGGTAGCTGACGGTGCCGGTGTACTTGCGATAGCGTGCATCGGCTTCGCCTGGGCCCGGATGGTTATTGTCCTGAGCGCCGAATGCACCGATGCCCTGCTGCATGCCCAGATCGATGTTGAGGAAAGCGCCACCGATCCGCCGACCGTGGTTGATGCCGTATTGCACTTCGGTGATGCGATTGCTGCTCAGCGCCAGGCGGCTGTCTTCGAGGTGGTTGTTGGTGCGCAGGCTGGACAGGCCGACGTTGAGCGAGGTCTTGCTCAGGGCATCGCGGTAGATCACCCGGTCGGCGTGCAGCTGGTGAGTCTGGCTGTCGCCGCTCTGCTTGAAGTTGAAACCGTTGGCCTGCGCCTGCGAGCGATAGTCACTTTCGCTGTAGCTGTAACTGAAGTTCCACCAGCCCCACGGCAGGTTGTACGCCAGCGCGGCGTTGTGCGAGGTGTGCGCCGAATCGCTCATGGCATCGTGGCCGCCGCGCAGGCTCAACTGGTCGGCCAGGCCCAGCGGGCTGTCCCACTCAAGACCGGTGTTCCACTGCTGTTCGCCGGTGCTGCGCTGGCCATCGTTGTTACGCGACAGGCTCGCACGCCAAGGCTTTTGCGGGCTGTTCTTGACCAGCACATCGCTGCCGCCGACCTGCTGGGCCGGGCGTCAGCTCCATCTGCGCCTGATTGGAGGGCAAGCGGTTGAGCTGATCGACCATCTGCTCGATCTCGCGCAGATTGACCAACTGCCCTTCGCGGCCGGGAAAGGTCATCGCCAGCTCGCGCTCGCTCAGGCCGCTGCCCGCATCGCTCTTGAGCTTCTCCAGCCGGCCTTCGATCACCAGTACTTGCAAGTGCCCCTTGGACAGATCCTGCTGCGGCAGATAGGCACGGCTGGTGACCAGCCCCTTCTCGATGTACAGATTGGTAACGGCCTTGAGCAGCTCGTTGAGCTGCGAAACGCCCAGGCACTGGCCGGTGTAAGGCTGCGTCAAACGTTGGCGCTCGGCGTCGGAAAGCGAGTCGGCGCCCTTGAGTTCGATGGTGTCGATGGTGAAGCAGCGGGTGTCGGCTGGCGCAGCGGACTGCGAGGATTCTGTCTGCTTGCCGGGAAGGTCTTTCAATTCCTCAAGGCGGCGTTGCTGCTCTTGAAGCAGACGTTCCTGGCGGTCACGGATCAGGTCCTGATCACCGGGAGTCGGGGCGGCGATGGCAAACAGCGGCGCGGCTGTCAGCAGACAAGACAGCGCGATTTTCTGAACGGAGGATCCCACAAAGCGTCCCTGCAATGGCACAGTGATATCAAGCGGGTGGATCCTATTCAGTCATTTGTTTGGCGTCAATTAAATTATTTCAAGATGTAACCAAGACGAAACGCAGTCGATACTCCCAACAATTTCCTACACGGCTGGAAAATCAGGATCGTACGATCAGCTACAGATACTGCGAATAGATTGCTCCAAACTTTGCACTTCATGAGGGCTGCGGTTACCGGGCTGAACCGGCAGCACCGCCCTGCCGCTGGCCTCATCGACGGGAAAGGTCGAGTGTAAATTCGCCCTTCATAGTTTATTGACGTGCGTATTAACCGAGCTCGTCATCGGAACGATGTAGCTGGTGGTGCGGCAGAATTGACGACTGTCCGCTATGGGCCGACTCCTGCCGGTCAAGAGTTACCCGTGCGCTGCTCACGTCCGATGCGAATGGCTGGTCAAGTCGAATGCAAGCAGGTGGCCAAGTCGGATGCAAACGCTTGGTCAAGTCCGGTGCAATATCCCAAGGGTAGCGCGTCGGACTGATCGAGCAGATCCTCCATTCAAATACTGTCTTGCAGCGGCTTCATGCTCTCGTCCATGACTAGTTGAAGAATGCGCCTTAGGCTAAAAAATAAGGCCACCCGAAGATGGCCCCAATTCAAACACCAATCAACTGCCTAGCCAGCACCATCTCCACCGAATCCCCATCCTGATTCAACGAATCCAGCCCCGACTCAGGCACGTCTCCCGACGTACTTTGCGCCACAGCTATCTTCTTGGCCATCAGTTGCAAGCAGGTGATCTGCGATGTGCCGGCATACCCGAAGAAAACCACCCGAACCGGGTGCTTCTGCCCAATCCTCCATGACCGTCGCGCTGCCTGCTGCAGGGTGTAGACGTTATAGCCAGTCTGCAGAAACGCGATAGTGGGAAAGTCGAGCAGATCCAGTCCGGTCTTTACCAGCTCCGGATTGGTGATGAGCACGTCGACGCCACGATCGACCTGGTCGAGGATCCAGTCTTCGCGCCTGGCCGTATCAACCGCGGCGCGCAGCACTGCGACCTTCAAACCTGCCTGTTCAAGCAAGCGCTTGAGTCGGCTGGTGGTATCGCGAGTGCCGGTGTAGACGGAGTAGGCGAGCACCTTACGGTTCTTGCTTTTCTCCGACAGGCACAGATCCAGGAGCGCTTGCTCTTTGGGCATGAGGTCCTCGTCTGCGAACATGGTTGGCACGAATGCCAAGGTGTCCTTGGTGCGAGGATGTTTCACCACCTCCGGGGTAAAGCAGCAGTCTGGCCAGGCCAGCAGCACGTTGAGCACGACACCCATCAGTGTGGTATCGCGGCGAGCCAGTGCCTGCCGCAATTCAGTGGTAAGTGAGGTTGCCAATTTCTGGTAGGCCGAGGCCTGGTCCGGTGTCATGGGTATGTCGATGAACTCCTCTCGGTAGTCGGGCAGGACGTTGCCGCCGATGTCTTTGAGTTTGAGAAAGACCGTAAAGGGCAGTACGAAACGATGGATGCCTTTGGGGCCGAAGCCTGGGGCCTTCACTGTTCGCACGGAGACCTTTTTGCCCTTTGCAGTTTTATGCGACTCGCCGTCGCGCTCGGTGTAGATGTCTTTGAGGACTCCGTGGTCGCGCATGAAGGACATGGCCGCAGGTGCCATGCTTCCTCGTTCGTTTGGACGGTAGCCGTCCTCGATCATGCGGCGGGTGAGGATGCGGAACAGCAGGTAGAACAGGTCATCTGCGTAGCCGCCCATAAGAGTGCCGGTGAGCAGCAAGGTCTTGCGAGCCTTGGCTGCCAGCACACCCATGGCTTGGCCTTGGGCCGAACCACTGTTTTTGTATTCATGCCCTTCATCCACTACCAGTAGGTCGAAACAACCGCCCGGGAGGTAGCGTTTGATGAACTCGGTGGGTTGGTAGCCGCCTTCGCCAAAGCCGAACTCGATGTTGGCCATCTCGCGTTCCATGCGTTTTGCCTGGCGGTCTGTGAAGATAAAGTCGCCCTGGGCGTCCATCAGATTGATGAACTCGGACACGTTGTCGATCAGCATCGAAGCGAGAAACTCCTCGCCGAAGTCGGTGAGTAACCTTTCGGCCTTGACTGGACCGATCGTGGGGATGCGGCACATGGATTTGAGAACCGTTGAGCGGCGATCCCCACTCGTGGTTTTGCCAGGGCGCATCAGTGTCCAGAGTGCGGCATTGCAGCGAGAGCAACGCCGGCGGCGCTCCTCACGCTGAAACTCCTCGACGGTGATGAAGTTTCCTTCTTGGTCCTCCATGACCCGTCCGCAATCCGGGCACGCGACAAGCTTTCGTCCGCCGTCGGCATGTCGTTGCCAACATGCCAGGCGCCAGTGGAAGCCCATGCGCATACGGACTCGGCCCAGGATGAAGAACTCCTGACGGCCGTCGTCTGGCTGCCCGAGCTGCTCGCGCAGCTTGAGCAGCTTCATCAGAGTGTCGGGTCCGTTGAGCACCCAGACACGAGCATCCGGGATTGTTTCGAGAATCTCGCGCCGCCACTTGTAGACCAAGTGTGGAGGCGAGATGACCATGGTTCGGCGATACCCGGCTGCGTGCATGACTGCAGCAACAGCGATAGCCATCATGGTCTTTCCGGTGCCCATCTCGGCGTTGATGATGCCCGCCTGTTCGTTGCGATCGAGCAGCAGCGCGGTGATTGCCTGCACCACTTCGGCTTGTGCCTGGAAAGGCTGGCGTTTGAGTCGGTCCATTGCCTGCTGACGCGCAGCGTTGGCATTGCCCACGTAAACAGGCGGGTTGGATCGGTTGAGGGAGTCGAACAGTTCGTCGCCGAACTCCTCGATGAAGGTGGTGAGGCCGATGGTGATGTCGTTCATGGTGTTTCTCCTTGAGGGGATGAAACAGGGCACGCACGACACCCGGCGGGTATGGTGAGTACCCTGTGGGTTGGCTGATTTGCCTGGGTGGCTAGGGGAAGGCTTAGTAGTCCGAAGGCAGCAACATGGTGGTTGCCCCTCGGTTCATGTCGGTGATGATCCACAGCCGGGTTTCGTTGCCTGCGTCGATGTCGTAACCAGAAATCAACCGTCCCCCGTTTGTGAGCGAGTGTTGATTGTTGCTCCAGTCTTCCTCGCAAATCTCGCCCCAGTCGCCGGCGAGGTGCCGGTTGTAGTAAGGCGTGATGTTGAGAAGGCGACGCTCTACGAGGCCCTTCACCGACTGCGAGAGCAGCAGATAGCCGGGGTCGAATGCTGTTTCAGATGCCGCGTCTGTTGTGGGTGCTGGGCGTGAGTCGTCCAGCTCCGGTGGTTCATCCGATGATGAGCTTATGGTGATCACTTGCCCCAAGGTCGCCGAGCCTGGCGTCAGGTCCCATGCCCTGATGACGGGGATGAACCGGTCAGTCAGGATCCTGGACTCAGAGACATTGCCGTTTTCGTCCTCAGTGAATTCGGTTTTACTGATCTTGTCCTTGTGCGTGTCACCCTTGAGGGCAAGCACGCGGCCTGCCGGCGAGGTCACCACGCCGGAAATCGCTCCAGCCGCCAGCGCAAGCGCCAGATGCCATCGCGATAGTTGTTTGACTGGTGGGCGAGGTTGCACGCCGGTCTGCCCATAGTGGAGAGTGAAGTCAGGCCAAAGGCCTCCCAACTGCTGAATTTCGGAGCTGAATTGCGCGGGCTCCAGGGTGATCTTGTAGAAGTGTTCCAGCTCAGTGACGGCTGGCAGCACCTCGTAAGGTTCGCCGGTCCAGATTTCAGGTAACTGGGGGGCAGCTTCCTGACCCGTGCCAATCGCCTTGAGAAGATCGCGTGTCTGCGCCACTTCCCGCGGCTTGGCCAAGTCCTGTCGCCGAATCCGGATACCGAAAACGACAACCTGTTTGAAGGTCGGGTCAGCGGCTGCGTAAATCTGCAGGGCGGTGAAGTGGTTGCCCAACCATCCCGAGAACTCGTCGTCCAAGACGTAATGGGGAATGATCAGCACCATGACTCCTCCGTACTGCAGGAGAGGCAGGGATCTTTGATAGAACAGCTTTTCCAGCCTGCGTCGGCCACTACCCTGGTACTGAGATGCGCCGGCATGATTGCCGACGAGGTCCCCGTACGGTGGGTTGAGCCACAGCAGGCCGAATGACTGGCGACTGATCATCGTGTCCATCAAATCGCTGTGCAGTACGCGGTCCAGCATGTTCCGAGCGTGGTCTGCACGCTCACGGTCGTACTCGACGGCGAACGCTTCAATCTGATCTCGCCCAAGCCTGTACGCAGCCTCTGTCAGTGCTATCCCTTCACCGGCACAGGGGTCGAAAATTCGCATCCTGCCGGTTGAAGGGGCCAGCGCCTGGAGCGCACGTTCAAGCGTGATTTCGTCTGTCGGGTAATAGCCGTTGCACGCAAAGTTGCGCGCCAGCCGGGGAAACATAAGTGCCATAAGGCCTCCGGGTAATTTTGCGTGAGCGGGGTATGTGATCGATCAGCTCGAGGTGAGCTGACCGTTGCGGATGAGCTCGCCGATGGCGGGTTCCAGCGCATCGAGCTGCAGTTGGAGCCGCCAGGCCTGAACCACGCCTAGCGCGCCTGGAAGCCTTTGCAGCATCTGAAGTTGGGTCAGAACGTCCGTTACCGGTTTTTGCCAGTGAGGCAAAAGCGGTAAGGGGCAGGTTTCTGTGATGAATGGCCAGAGCTCGCTGCGCGGATCCGGGCTCTGGTGTAGGAGGGCGTAGGCAAGGTGATTGGTACGATCCGGGTGCACGCAGCGCCGGTCGAATAGCCAAAGGTGCAACAGGCTGCCGAACAGAGTGCTGCGGCACTGGCGGGTAGTACGTTTCTCCAGTTGATCGGTGTTGATGAATACGGGAAGGCGTTGTTCCTCATGGATGATGTGGAAGTGATCCAGTCCACCTTCTGTCGAGCCCAGGGTCAGCCTCGCCAGAAACTCTTGCAGAGCAGTATCACGAGCCCAAACAGACAGAAAAACCAGGTTGCGGGTGTCATCGCACACGCAGGCGTCAACGTAAAGATCAGAACATTCCGCGATCTGGAACAGCTGGGTGATTGTCATGGAGCCTCCAAAGCGATGGGGCTCCGCCTGTAGGGGCGGAGTAGCCCCTCAAGGGAGATGTGAAGTCAGATGTCGTTGCTGCTGAGCATTACGCGTCAGGCAGGTTCCACGTCTGTTGTTTGAAATCGAGTTCATACCCGAGCTCGCCAAGGCGTGCGCATTGCTGACGCAACTGTTGGCGATCGACTGTTGTGTCCAGTCGGACAGAGGCGCCGAGGGGCCAGATGGTGCCGAAAAGCATTTCGTCTGCTTCAAGGGCCGTGGGAGTGGGTGGCGCAGATTGCTCCATGCCGAAAGGTGCTTCATCGTTCGCCTCTTCAGACAAACCTGACGCGAGCGGTGAGGATTTGCGGGGTGCGTGGGCGGCCGACTTAGCCGGTGGCTCCTCGTCGATGGGATCTGTTTCGGTGCTTGAAAGCCGCGCAGCCTCCTCGTTTGTGAGATCGGCTACGTCCTCCAGCCTCATGCTGTCCAGCCTGGCGCGGATCTCCACCACCAGCCTGCCACCATTGGTGTAATACGAGGGGCGGATTTCAGTGATCAGAAAATCACCTCGATATTTGCCTTCGTTGTACTGATCGAGGAGGGCGTCCTTGATGACGAACTCGCCGATCGAGGTTGAAAGGCGTCCGACGTTGAAATCACCATTGCGGCCGCTGATGGTACGAATGGCCAATTGGCCGGGAAGATTGATCATTGGGCTGCTCCGTAGATGCACCGAGCAACCGCCGCAAGGTCAGTGCTCGCGGTGAGGGCAAGCCCGACAGTGTCGGGCTGATGGTGGGTTTGTGATCGTTTGGTGGGTCAAGAGATGGAGGAGGCCGCTTCGTCTCTGAGCGAAACGCACAGATATTCAGCGCCTGTCTCTGAAGCTATACGGTGAAGCTTGAGGTCCAGCCAGACCCGTTCTGACCGGTCTCCCTTGGGAGGGAATCGATAAAGGCCGAAGTCGATCTGGCTCAATTCTGGCTGGAAATGAATTTCCCGGTAGGCGAGCCGGATGACGTCGCCCAGGCGGGTGGTGATCTCTTCCAGATGTTGAGGCAGTTCCAAATGCACGGCTTCTTGCCAGGCTTGAGGTGTCAGCACCACAGGCAGTTTCAGCAGATCAGCAGACAGTTCGTTGGTAGGGATGGGCATGTCGATTCTCCAGGCATGAGAAAACACCTGGCCCGACTGGGAGGTGCGTTTCCCAGGTTCGGTTGATTGTTTGGTGTGGTGCCTAGGCGGCAGAGGGGGATTAAATCAAGGCACCCGAGGGCGCCTTGTCAGATGGTTTCAGGCCACTTGATTCTGTGGTTCCTGATCATCAGTGCTTTGAGAACTGTGCTCAGGTTCAGCTGCGTCAGCCTCACGAGGTTTGGCCTCGTAGACCGTTTCACCGTCCACCTTGATCCAGCCAATAAAGAGCAGTCGACCCTTGAGGCTTGCGCCAGGCTGACCTTTTTTATCGCCTTTCTCATAAGTGAAGGCATCGGCCCGTATGTCTCCGATCCGAAAGCTTACGAGCACTTTCTTCTCGGCAGCGACTGCGTCTTGGCAGCGACGAATCAGCTTCTCAGCCTCGGCGCCGACGACGTTGCAGTCAATATAGGTGTACTCCACGGCATCGGATGAGCCATGCAGCGCAGCGATGGCGACGGCCATGAAAGGCTTGCCTTTACCGCGGGGTTTCACTTCCCGGATACGGTTCAGATAACCAATACCGGTAGTGTGAAGGTCGAAGAATTTCGCGTTGTTGGATTCGTTGCTCATGGTGATTCTCCAGATTCGAAAAGCAGAATGCGGAGAAACACTTCGCCCTGAGGGGAAATGAATCCCCGCGAGGGTGTAGAGCCAGCGGTGGTGCTAGAGCATGATTCTCATCGCTGCGATCATGATGCCGATGGCAGCGGAGAGCATGACGCCCGTGCGAATGGTGAGCTTGATCTCAAGCTGAGCGATATCACTTTTCAGGTCTGCTCGAAGAGCGGCCAGATCAGCTTTAGTCGCGAGGAGCGAGTGCATATCAGCCTCCAGAGCTTCAATCACTGCGTTTGCTTTCTGCTCCGGAACGTTGATCGAAATCAGCGCTTGGTAGAGAGCGAGTTCGGTTTTCATCAGACCTCCAAAAGTTATTCGAGAGGCCTGCCCTGACGGAGAAGGCCCGTCGAGGGTTGAGGTAATACGGGCTTCCATCGAGCAAGTCGACTGATCGCGCCTCCGGAAGCTTAGCGATCTGGGCGATCAATGCGGTGAACCGCATCGCAGTCTTGAAGATCACGACTGCCTGGGCATGTTGCTGACGACGTCAGCGATACATGGGGGAAGAATGGAAAGGCACCTGAAAAAAGTCAACGGCATGAGTGAAATTCGGAAATGCCCTACATGAGGCTCGCTTTCGTTTGTTCAGATCAGATCTGCCAGCGGCCCCATAGTGAGTGGAGATGGCTGAATCTCAGAGTGCTCGGTTGCCTGTTTCTTCGGGCGTCGCTTGCGTGGAGGTTTGACGGTAGCGCGAGTATTCGCGTCATACCATTGGTGAAGGTCCACGCCGCGCTTTCGGACTATGGCGGGTATGAGGTTCAGCTCTACGACAGCTTCAGCCGACAGACATGGCGGAGGCAGTGTTGGAGCAGAGAGTAAATCGGTGTCAGACGGTGACCAGTCTGTTTGAACTGTCGATTTTCTATTCAGCTCACGCAGGAACTCGCGCGTGACAGTGCCAAGAGTGAAGCCGAGTTGGTAACTGAGTTTGGACATGGTGTTTCTCCATCAGGTTGATGCGGAGGAACACTGGCCCTGTCGGGGAAGTGATTCCCCGCGAGGTGAGTACATCGAGATGCTTCCATCGACAACGCCGACCGGTCGCGCTACCGGAAGCTGAGCGACCTTGGGTGGATCGGCCACGGTTACGACCGTGGTGCAGTCTTGAGATCCGGACTGCCTGGGCATGATGCTGACGAAGTCAGCGGGTCATTTTTTGAGCATGATAATGGATCCGTGAAAAGTCAATCCTCTGTTCGGGTTAACGTCGGACAGGTCAGATTGCTGGCTGTAATCTTGATTCACAGAAAGCATGAGGGGGGCAGGTCGATATTTACGGGATCCAATTCGATGGGCAAAATGGCATCATTGCGAGATGGCCGAGATTCGAATCGAGTATGCGTTCAGTATTACCCCACTGTTTTATAGTGCTTTTGACATGCGCTAACTGTTTTGGAAACGTGGCGACTGCTGCAGGTTCTGAAGCATGCAATTCACCTGAGCTGAATGTCACCAAACCTGCAACTCCGCACAAGTCGTCTGCCAAACCCTCTCCATCCGCAGTCGTTCCGTCGATCTCGGACGACTCTTCTGCTCAACAGATTTCCAGTAATATTCTGGTTTGTGATGGGGATGGTTTCTCTGCACGTGAGTCGAAAGCGAGGCCAGGGAATGAGTCAGCGGCCTCCGACCCGTTTGGGGGCTGGGCGAAGCTGATTGATTCTATCGCCAAAGTGTTAGCGAGCTTAGCTTGGCCTATCTCCGCTGCCGTGATCGCGAATTTTTTCAAGAAAGAGATAGCTACCCTTTTAGGACGTCTAAAGAAGTTCAAGGCGGGCGCAGCGGAAGCCGAATTTAGTGAGGCTCTTCGGAATGTCGAGAATCTGGGTGATCACCCCGAGCCCACAGAGGCACCTGAGGTAAAGTCAGAGGACATTCGTAATGAGCGGTTGGATCCTCGAACCACGATCCTGACAGCATGGCTAAAAGCCGAAGCTGCCCTCAACCGGTTATATGACTCAAAGATTCCACCTAGTATCACCCCTGCTCTGACAACTTCATTTCCAGCGCGTAGATATCGACAGCCCATGCGGATGCTCAATGAGCTGGTAAAGAACAATGTGATCGACAAAACGGTCAGCGGGCTATTTTTGGAGCTGCAGCATTTGAGGAATCAGGCAGCACATGAATACGATTTCTCCCCCGCACCCGAGGATGTGGTTACCTACCTTAAATATGCTAATGAGTTGACGGCAATGATCAATCAAGCTGGCAACGATAATGCCCCTCGAAGTGATCTGGAGTAGCCATTAAGCGCCACTGCAGGTGCGAATTAGGTCCGGATTTCGAATAGCGGTGCGGATAAAACGAAAGGGAAATGTGCTGAGAGCGGTTAGGTAACCGAGCTCTCAGCCGAAGTGAAAAATAAGAAGAAAGATATACCACTTGTGGGATACGAATCGTCTAGATCCTTCGGGTTTGACCGAGACATATCTGCGCACTCACCTGGCCAATCATCGTGGCTAAGGCCAGTAAACATCAGGCGCGCATCCGCGCACAAAAGGAGCCCTGCGTTTCGCCGGCGGGCCACCGGCAGGGAGAAGCGTCTACCAATGGGTAGCCTGATGGTCCTTCGCAAGGCCATCAGGCTACCCATTGCAGGGGCAAAAAAGAGTGGGCCACAACACCAGTGCGACCCTTGGATGACGATGCTTCGAACCTGCCGATAACCCTATGTGCCTTTGAACTCGCGATTCACGAGTTGACGGCTGCGTGTCTTGCTGGGAACAGGGAGACACAGGGAGAGTTCTCGAACAGATCTGCACGCGCTTCCCGGAGCTAAGCGTGCTTTGGGGTGGTAATGGGTAGTGCCGCATTACCGGGTGCTACTGATGACCGTCAGTAGCCAGCGGGGTGGAACTGTCGATGACTGCATTATGTTGATGCAGGGTCGCTTGTGCAAGCGAGTGGACTTGAGGGCGCGGTACTCTTCAACTTGGGATCAGGAGCAACTCTGGTTCAGCCGCTGCTTAAGTGGGGCGGGAAATCGGGTTGACCTCCGACTTTCGGACCTCTTCAGTATTCAGACCGTGCTGAGCGATAGCCTCGAATGCGAGTCGCAGCCTATTCGGTCTCGACATGCTTAGTCAGTGCCTCGAAGGCAGTTTGCACTCGATACTTCTGACGCAAATCGTAACAAATCTGGCGATTTACCTCGTCAACTTTAACCTGCCACGCCGGACCTCCCAGCACCTGGAGAGCATCGCCCAAGGACATTGGACCCATGAGTACTGCACGATTGGCAGCGGGCGCTTGCTGAAGAGGCTCGAATCGCCGTTGTGTTCGTCGCAAAGGGAGTATCCCGATTGACGCAGGACATACTGCAATGCGTCGCGCACAGTCGGTTTGATGTGGGTAGGGATTTTGATGTCGATGATCTGGGTCATTAGGTCGAGTTGCCCGTCCTGTGGAAGGGTGCTCTGCAACGTGTATCGTCCAGCTCGCACGACTGGACCTTCTACTGAAACGGTTCCGGCAGAATACAGATCGGGCGTTAGTATTTTGAAATTCGTACTGGAATCAGACTCAGGCTCGTGTTGGTCTGTGTGTTGCGCGGTGCAACCCGCGATGGATGTGAGCAAGATCAGGGTGGCTATAGCTCTGGTCATTTCTTTGAAACCCCATGTGTGATGGGGCAGCGTGGTCAATTGACGATTTCCAGACAGTAAGAAATGAGTATCTGGAGAGCGGACCATATGAAGCGTGCTCTGCAGGCTGCGCCTCGGGAAGAGAGACTTTCTCACCTCGGGCGAAACGCTATATGGTGTCGCTCCTTCGAGTCAGCCAAGGAAGCTAGAGTGCTTAAAGATTTTTTCGATGTACTCAGCAAAGTAAAGTCTCGCGCATTGCTGGTGGTATTCGTCGCCCTTGCAATCTCAACCTTTACACCAAGTGGTGGGCCCATCCATGACCCTTGGACGTTGGAAACTTTAGCGCTGCCGGTCTTGGTTTTCATGGCCGATGTTTTGATCGTGGCTTGGGTGCTCACGATTAACTACCTCAATAGTCGGCTGGAATCGCACGACCACGGTAATTGGGGCCGGGCTTTGGGTGGAAGCGTCTTGGCGTTCTGCCTTTGCGTGACCCTCTGGTATGTATCGAACTTCCCGGATCCGTTCAGCATCAAGCTGCTTGGCAGCCCTGAGTTCGTCAGGATGGCGGCCCTTTACCTGCTGGGTGTCGAGACCATCAACATCAAGCGCTACTACGGTCGTACGGCATAGCAGAGGACCTCAGCAGGCGCTCATCTCACTCGCCAATCTCGCCCTGTTGTTGGCCGCGGCATCAGTCTCAATCAAATCCTGCGTCAACTGCCGCTTCTCCTGCAGCATCTGCCACAGCGCCTGGTCAATGGTGTTTTCCACCAGCGGGATCTTCACCACGACCACGCGCTGTTGCCCATTACGATACGCACGGTCTTCAGCCTGATCCTGCAGACCCGGTGTCCAGGGCAGTCCCAGGAACATCACGTAGTTCGCCGCCGTCAGGTTGTTCCCCGTTCCAGCGGCCGAGGTCGTCCCTATGAAAACACGCGTATCGGCCGACGTCTGGAATGCATCAATCGCTTTCTGCCGCTTGCCGATAGAGTCGCTGCCGATCAGCGTGACGCATTCGTGGCCAGCCTCTTCGCAGCGTGTCCTGAGCGTGTTGACCGTGTCTTTGAACTCGCAGAAAAGGATCACTTTGTCATCGACATCCAACTCGTCGAGCAGCTCCATCACGACCCGGACTTTCACCTGCTCCAGCATTTGACGGAGTGATCCGAGCCTGGCCAAGCCGGGTCGATCTTCCTGGCGAATCCGCTCGTACTCAGCGCGTTCCTCATCGGATAGTTCAACCGTCAGCGTCTGCCGTTGCTTGCCTTTCAGATTCGGGAGGACGTCTTTGCTGCGTCGAAGCATCCAGTCGCCGATCGCCTCACGAAGATTTTTGCGGAAGTCCTGGCTCCCCGCGAATTGCTCACAGAAGTCTTTGAGCGGCAGCCGGCCGACGGGATGACCGGAAAGGCGCAACAGCGTGTGCAGTTCTGATTCGCGGTTTAAAACCGGTGTGCCAGTCAGCAGATAGCGGTTGGGGATTTTCGCGGCGATATCGAAGCCGTGACGGGTCCATGCAGCTGTAGGCTCCTTCAACCGGTGAGCCTCATCGATGATCATTACCTCGAAGTGGCTGGCCTGCAGAACGTAGTCGGCCAGGCGCTCGTAATTGGTGATTACCCACTGGGCTTCAGGGGCTAGCGTCTGTTTTGCGATCCGGGCTTCTGGGTACACCATCTGGATCTCGCGCTGCCAGTTGATGATGAGAGTGGACAGGGTAATGACCAGGATCGGACGACCTTCGGCGCGGATCGCTGCAGCAATCACAGCCTGTCGGGTTTTCCCCAGTCCCATGTCGTCAGCCAGAAGGGCGCTGGTTCGCTGAAGCAGGTGTTCGATGCCGGCGGGCTGATGGTCCAGCAGTGAATGTTTTTGCAAAGCTCGCGCGATGCCATCGGGAGTGAGCTCGGTTCGTTCGATCGAAGGGACTGCCGCGAGGTAAACGTCGGTTGATACCTCTTCAGTGGCATTGCTCGCTCTTTCCTGCGCAGGTCCGCCGAGGCTGATCCGGGTGAGCGTCTCTGCAGGTAGGAAGGAGCCATCGTCCAGCAGCTCCTGAACGGTGTCCAGAATCTCAAACTGGTTCTCCGATAGTCCCATCTCCAGGGCAAGGTTGTTGCGTACCAGTTCAGCTGTTGCATCGATACGCCAAGAGCGGGAGCGTCCGAGGAACACGCCGCGCATGCGTTTGGCCACCGCCACCATCGCCGGATGGTAGTCTCCCGAAAGCAGAACTCCGCCTTGGGCCAAGGGCGCCAGACGAAAGACCTGGCCCCAGGTGAACGCTTGCCGGTTCGGCGTGCTTTGGGCGTTCTCCAGCTTTTGGCGGAAGGTCTCCCAGCTCTCGACGAGTCGATTATCGCTAAGCTCAATCAGCTTCCGGAAGATCAGATCCAGGTTATCCAGCAGCCTGGCCTTCGGCAGCCGCCAGTAACGATGTAATGGATGTCCCGCGCGGCGAATGTAGAAGCCGTCATGCTCGAGCAGGAGCCGGTTGGCACCTTCCACATAGTGAAGCTGCAGGCCGAAGTCATATCCGTCGAACACCGCTCTGTTCAGGAGAACAGGCGTACGATTCATCATTCGGGCACGGCTCATGACGGTTTCCGCCGGCGACCCAGAATGCCGGAGGGTGTGAGTGGGGTTGGTGTCGCTGCTGCCACGCCAAGGCTCCTGTAAATGCGTGGACGCACTTTTGATCAGGCATGCGCAGGCAGCTAGGAGAAATGGGAAGCGTGAGGGCAGGCGTTTCGCGTTCATGGGCGATAGGTGTTGCGGCCCGCAACACCTCTGACGGTCAGACTCCCTTGGGCCTGCTGAAGTCCGGTTGGCCATTCAGCGCAGGGTAGGTCGCTTTGCAACCGGTCGATCTGAACCCGGAGCATCCCCAGAAATCCCAGCCGCCTTTACCGGCTTTGGTGCGCCGGACCAGTGCTTCGCCGCATTTGCCACATTTGAAATCTTCACTTGCAGGGGAGGGTGATCGGTTACCGGATTGCGTTGGCGCGGCAGGCAGCCTGCGCTGGCTAGAAAGTTCTTGCTCGAGGCGCTGATGTAGTTTGAAGGTCACGGCTCGATAGGTCTCCTCTCCCTGGGCGATCCTGTCCAGATCACGCTCGAGTTCACGGGTGAAGTTCAATTCCAGGAAGCTGAAGATACCTTCCAGCCTGGCGATGGTTTCTTCGCCGAGTGCTTCAGGTACAAGCTTGCGATTCTTCTCGCCGATCATGCCCTTGCTGGTGATGTTTTTCAGAATCGAGGCGAAGGTACTTGGGCGACCAATGCCGCGCCGCTCCATCTCCTTGATGAGTGAGGCTTTGGTGTAGCGCGCAGGTGGCTTGGTTTTTTTGTCGAGACATTCCCCTTGCTGGACTACGAGCACCTGTCTGGGTGTCAGCCGCGGTATAGGGTTGTTGGCGCCAGGTTCATCTGATTGCTCGTCCTCAGCGGTGTCGTCACTCTGCAGCAACTTCAACCAGCCAAGGTATGCGACGGTGCGCCCGGTCGCAGCAAAGCGGAGCGGTTTGCCTCCCGGCCCGAGCGAGATCAGTTTTACCGTACGGACGTCATAAACAGCAGCTTCCAACTGGCTGGCGAGAGCGCGTATCCGGATGAGGGCGTATAGCGCTTGTTCTTCAGCATCCTCTCCAGCAACCGCTTCGGCCCAGTGCGTGGGCGTGATAGCCGGGTGACCTTCTTGAGCACCTTCGGCAGCGCTGAATGTGCGACGCTTGGTGAGTGCCTTCATTCCGAGGGAACTGGCTACCGCCTGGATGTCGGCCATGGCCTCGTCCGGCACATTGGGGTTGTCGGTGCGATGGTAGGTGATCACGCCCTGCTCGAATAACCGCTGAGCGACTCTCATCGTTTGATCCGGGTCCCATTTGAGCGAGTTGCTTGCGGCCTGCTGCAGTGTGGAGGATATGAAAGGCGGCGGTGGATATCGCTCGGCGCGGCGGTCCTCACAAGACTCCACGATCACGTTTCTTGTCGCGGCAACCTGGCCAGCCAGCGCCTGATCGAGGACATAGGGATGCTCTGGCGTGGCGAAGTCCGGAACCGGCTGCCATTCGGCGCTCCACGTAGAGCGTCCATCAGCGGCTGGGAAGTGCAGTCGGGCGCCAAAGTGCGCGATCACAACGAAAGTCCGGATTTCCCGTTCGCGTAGCACCACCAGATATACCGCTGGCGACTGAACCCTTCCCGCTGTCGTCGGCTTGCCCATCAATCGCCGCAGCTCTTTAGTCACCAGGTAGCCGACTATGCGGTCCATGGCCCTGCGACACTCCTGGGCGGCGACTCGATTCATGTCGATCAGGCGTGGGTTGGCCAGTGCTTCGGATACCCGCTTTAGAGTGATTTCGTTGAAGGTGATCCGCTGGTAGTCCTTGATGCCGGCTGCTTCTTTGATGTGCCAACTGATGCTCTCGCCTTCACGATCCGGGTCGGTGGCCAGGTAGATCTCGTCGGCTTTCTTCACCGCATCCTTGATTGTGCGAACGTTGCGAGCGCTTTTGTCGAGGATTTCGTAAACCAGGGAGTAGTTGCTGCGCACTCCGGTCGTAATCATCGAGTCGTCCTGTCCGCTGACAGGCAGATCGCGTATGTGCCCACCGCTGGCAATCACATGCCAGTCCTCGTTAGGGCGCAGTTTCTTCATCATCGGCCGCAGCTTCTTCAGCTTGCCGGGTGATTCGATGATCAGGAGTTTCATGCAGAGCTTCCTAGTCCTAAGGCAGGAAGCAAATGTCGAGGGTTCCGGGTTGACACCTCAATAGGAAATGGTTTGAGCGCAAGTGAGGTAATCAACAGAAGAATGCGTCAGAGGCATGAAATCTGACGTTCAAGGTTTTGCGCCTCGCAGTATCTTCATTGTTTTTAGTGAGTGCGAGATGTTAAATTGATATCATTCATGCTGCTTTCGTATCTGTGTCGAGACTTGAAGAGCGGCATAGACCAACCAATTGAAAGGAATCCGAGATGACCGCAGAAAAAGAGGAAGGTAGCTCTTCATTGATGAAGATGGTGGAAGCCATTGCCATTAGCCCAGAAGATGCACGCGAACTGGTCGCCCAGTATGAGAAACAAGCACGTAGCTCCGCGCCGTTGGCGACGGATGAAAAGATTCAAGACGCAATCGTAGACAAGATTATTAGCCGATATGCAACCCTGGCCGCGACATCTGGAGCAGCCACAGCTCTTCCTGGCATTGTTCCGGGAATTGGTACTTTGGTCAGCGCTGTTGGGGGTGGAGTGGCGGATATCTCTGTGTGCATGAAGCTACAGATCGACATGACAATGTGCCTTGCGGTAGCGATCAACGGAAAAATGTCGAATGAGGACGCCAAGCATATGTCTTACATCATTGCGCTCTACGGCTCCTTGGAGCAGATGGGATCTGCTGGTGCAACACGAATTGCCAGCAAGGCTGGTGTGCGCATGGTGCACCAATATCTGAAAGGACCAACGCTGACGGTGATCAAGGAGTTGTTCTCGAAAATTGGTATCTCGTTTACCCAGAAAGCTGCGGCAAAAATAGTGCCGCTTGGAATCGGAGTCATCATCGGCGGAGCTGCAAATTACGCGCTTACTACGTACGTAGGGAAAGCTGCATGTGACACTTTCCGGCTGGATTTAAAAGGGGACGACGGCGCTGAGTCGAACGTCGTCGCTGAGTAGATCTCGTATTCGGCTCGTTGAGTTGATTTAGAAAGTTGGGCGTTGAGAAGCCATCCTTGATAGGGGTACCAGTTCCATAGGGGCTGGTATTTTTGAAATGATCTTTGGAAAACAGGCTGAAGCAGCTCTCGTAATCTCGTCCTACCGCGTCACGGAGTACTAATGCTAGACATTGAGATATCCAGCCTGCTACCAACGATGAAAGATCTCATCGTGCCGGCGATCATCGGTGGGATGCTGTGGATTGCGAAAAAATTCCTCCCAGTGGTGTTCGGCACGCTTCAAGGTTTCGGGAAGAAATGGGTCGCCAGTGACCTAAAAAAAATCAGAAGTATTCGCGGGTGTCCGTTCGCAATTCAGCGGCAGATTGCTAAGGAGGGTGCACTTTTCAGTGCATTTCTTACTATCACCGTCTTCATGCTGGGAGCTCTTATGGTCCTCTCTCGCCAGCTGCAATTTACTCAGCAGCTCATCTATTTCAGCATATGTATGGCTCCCGTTCTGGTGTTGGAGTGGTGGTGGCTCGTCGTCCGCAGCTTCAACGAACAACTGCTTCAGGAGTCAATCAGAATTGGCCCCGGCTTCAAGCGGGTGATTCCACCGAGAAAACAACATGAAAGACGCTTTCACGCACGATTACAGCGCCAGGTAGCAATTGAGACATCGAAGTCAAGAGTGAAGGCTTCAGCTCGAGTGGTTGCGCGGCGTTTGTCTTGATTGCCGCGCACCTGCCGGGCCACTGAAAAGCTTTGTTTCGATATGGAAAATGCGTGCTAAGTCCCAGCAGCCGTTTACGTGCCCCGCGAAGTGTTCACTAGCCTCCAACATCATAAATACTCTTCCCACTGCACGCCTCGCATAGCTAGCCGCCCGGTAACTGTTGACAGTAGCGCTATGAGGCGTGCAAGGCCGACAGCCGCATCATCAAATCGCAGGTACGAGCCAATGCCTGCTTGGTCGAAAAGCATCCCTTCGTTTTTAATCAGTATCCCTTTAGTGAGGTCCAGATAGACATCTGGTTCACATGACGCAGATAGCTTTGCGAACTCGCGTTCGATGCTATCCAATGATGAACCACCGTACGTGAGAACGACGTTCAATATTCTGTGGTATGGCCAACGCAGGTTTCCGAGCTGAACGCCTTCAAGAGTGCTCGGTATGAGCTTCTTGACGCTTTGGATATTTGAGAAAATTTTCTTCAGAACAAATGGTGTTATTTCGGTTTTGATCTCAAACGTCGCCACAGTCCCCTCTTGGAAAATCAAGTCGTGTCCGCTGGCGAATGGAAGTCTGGGCATGGACTTCAACATCAAAACGATGTCTTGCTGCTTTGAGCGTCGTCCAGCCGAGTCGACGATCACACCACTTACAACGCTTGTCATTTCAGGAAGGTGAGCCACAAGAAAATCTTGGATGAGTCGCTCTCGTGCCGATCCTGCAGTCGCAGAATGTCCCAGCACCTTTGTCATTTCGTATTGAGCTGTGAGAGCTTTCACTGCCCCTTGGCAGTATTCAATTAGCGGTTTCGTTTGGGCATGCATGATTATGCTTCATTAGGAATTGAAGGCCCGTTGCCGGGGGGGGCGTACTTACACGGTTTGGCGTTCGGAGAGTTATTCCGCAATCAGAGATCAAGTGTCAGCTGTTGGGCATTGGAAAACCCTTTGAGCCAAGATGCTTTCATCGAGGGATGACGGTAAGGGCAGGTCCACACCCGTAGCCCTTTCTGCGCGGCTGTTGCACCGGCGGCTTCAATAGCTGGGTGAGGATTGTTGAAGTGACGACCGTCAAAAGGCTTTGGGAGGTCTTCAGTTTTCAAGGCTGTAGTTTCCGTTGAGACGTCAGATTCATACGACAGATTTCCGATCTGGCGACTCCATATCCAAAATGTTAGAGAATCGCTCGCGTCTGGGGGGAGGATACGGGATTGGAGCCGGTAAACACCATGGTCCAACGGCTCCGAGGTCTAACGATTACCCTTGATTATCAGGAGTGCCTGATGGCGCGCGCCCAGCGGTGACACCCTTCGCGATAGCGAAGCCCGAAATGGCTGAGAGGATGGGAAGACCGGCTTCGGCGGAAATCGTCTTCGTGAGTAGCAGGATCGTGAGCATGATAATGATCAGTGAGGCCACTACGATCTGACCGTATGAGGTCCAGAACTCATTACGACGCTCTAGTAGTTCGGAGAAAGCCTCTGATATGTACCGTGGAAGATTGGCTCGGTGCCCGCTGGATACCCAATTGTGGAAAAAATGATCCATAAGCCCATGATCCATTCCCAAAAGTCGACCATTGCCCCTATAGAGAAGCATGCCGAAGTATATGATTCCGACAACAGTGGCAACGCCGATGACCGCTACAACAAGACAAAGCCAGAATAAATATTGATCGTTCATAGTCAACCCTCGTCGCGCCCAACGGTTGTCAGGCGGTATTTACGTTGGATTAAGCTCCTTGACCCCTGTACTTCCATGTTTTCCTGATGTTGTTCACTCAACATATGCGAGGAGAACGCGACACGGATGGCAAGATCAGCTGCAAGGTGAGTGTAGGCGGGAAAAGTCGGTCTGTGGTATCCGCGAGGTTTGATTACTAGACGGCATCAGAATTGCGAGAGCATTACCGGGCATGAGAGGCGTTGAGCAAGCCGAATTTTTGCTTTCTCAACACCTGAGTCCTCACGATTGGCGTGAAAGTTTACACTCCCTCAAATCGGCTGATCTGGATCCGGGTAAGCCTCGGGTTCCAGTGTCGGCTGCTGTTGGGGCTGAGCCGGTGATCGTTGCCCATGGCCTAGCTGAGCCGATTGCTGTGCCTGGGACGGTGCCAAGTTAACAATCGTGACGCGGTGCGGCAGGATCGCAATCCGATTCGCCTGAATCTTCAACGCCTCGAACTCACCCTCATCGTTCTCCCATCGGTCCATGACTGCGCGACCCGCGACTGTCACTCTCATGCCTTTCTGAAACAGCGCTGAATAGTGCTCCGCATCCTTGTGCCACCACTCGACGTTGGCCCAGAAGCCTCCTCGATCTTCGTAACCGCCACCTTCCTTCGGAATTGAGTTGTCGAAGTACACATTGATCCGCAGCAGGCGCCGCGGCTCTTTGTTGCCGTTGGGGAACTCCTTGAATTCCGGGGTGGAGCCGATGTTGCCTTCCCAAGCTTGAACGGGCGTACTCATCAGTAGCTTCCTTGTGATTGCTGTATTGGATTGGTGAGCTGCTGCAGGCGGGTGTGGTAGGCCGCTTGGGCCAACTCCATCTTCTCTGCACACTCGCTGGCCTGCTTGGCGATTGAGCGCATCAGGCTCATCTGCATGTTCAGGGCAATACGCTGAAGCTCCAGTTCGTATAGCGGCTGCAGCATCGATTCTGGTGTTCTGGGGGAGGCGATCATCGCGGCCCATACACCGACCCCCATGCGTCTGTTTGAGATTTGTTGCCATCGCAAGTACCGAGTACCTGCTTCGGCCTTCTGCTCGATCAGGTGTACAGGCAGTAACGGGAAAGGGTGGCGCCTGACTTGCGCGAGTACGCCTTGGGCCAGGTCTTTCAAACCCGCCTCCAGAGCACGGCACTCGTCTGCAAACTGGGCCATCTCCCCCTTACCTTTAAAAGGCTTTAAAAGGCCTTTTAGTGAGGCACTCTGTTGCAATGCCTGGAAGGCACTTGGTTGTAGCGGACGGAAAGAGGGCTGTTGCAGTGGCCCTGGTGCATGATGGTTGTGGTCCATGGCATCAACCCTCGGGATCAGTTTCAAGATGCTCGGGTTCTTCGGCCGGCGGTTGGTGACGCGTGATGAGTGGAGCAAATTCAGAGCGACGGCTGCCTTCCAGGATGTCCTGTGGGATTTCGCCATAACGTTCGTACATCTTGCGGGCAGCATCAGCCTTGGCATTGTTTGCGGCGAAGTCATCCCGAGCAGCGCCGGAGTACTTGTAGAGTTGAGCCAGCCCAAACAGTTTGCGCAGAACCGATGCGCCTTCGTCGATCCAGACTTCCATGTTGCGGCGACCGATCAGACCCACGTGCTGGGCCAGCAGGATGCGACGAACGAGCTCATCGTAGTGGGTCAGCAGATAGACCGCCTGAAAGCCCAATGGGTTGGATATATAGAGGGGCTGGCTGACGGGCTGAATGGAGAGGTTGTTGCTGATGGAGATCATGGGGGGCAAAGACGCCATGGCGACATCCAGCCGATCCTCGACGACCTTCAGCGCTTCCTTGGACTCGGTGATTTTCTCTTCGATATTGATCATCCACCAGTCGGAATAGGGGTCGTCCTGTTGTGAGCCGCGAGACATGCGATTGATGATGGCGCAGAAACCGGCCAGGCCGATGATCCCGGCTTTGACGTCGCTCTTGGGTCTGCCCATCCAGATCCGCGCGGCATGATGGGTATGCAGGGTCAGGCTTACATCGCTTCTAAGAGAGCCGATATTGAGTCGGTAACTGTCGGTCATGGTGCGTTCATTCCAGGGGAGGAGATGTGCCCATGCTGCGAACTGAGCAGTGTGCCGACAGCACAAAAAGCGTTTCCCGATGGAAGGGGATTTGTTGTGTGGTTAGGTGTTGCATGGCGCAACACTGCAAGGGGGGGATGACGTCGGATCTGGAGGCGGCGGTTGGGTGTTGCATGGCGCAACACTGCAGCGGTTGATGACCTCGGATGTGAAGGAGGCGGTTGGGTGTTGCATGGCGCAACACCACCGCGGATTGATGGCCTCGAATGCGAGGATGTGTGGACGTTGCGGGATACACACCGCAGCGCATAGGGGATACCAGAGGATCAGGCATCTGGCCTCCCATATCGCAGTTCGCTCATCATCGCTTCAATCTGCTGTCGGGCAGTCGCGTGGGCTTGTGAGGTGATGATTCTGGGCTGCATAGCCTGCGCAGGTGATTCACTCGGGGCGGTTGGGACGTTGCTATCGGGTGCAGCCTGGTCAAGATCGTTGAATCGCTGATTCTTCGGAGTGTCTGGCGATTGCTCGGGATTCCAGGCGCCGTTGAACTCCCCGCGCATTGAGCGGCTGACGAGGCTCAGCAAGTAGCCCAGAGGTTTTCGCAGTGAACCGGTGTCCAGTCGGTGCAGCCATTGGCCGACCACTTCGGATCTCGTCTGCTTGGGAAGTTTTTGCAAGGCTTGCAGCGCCTGGTGTTTTTCGTTGGGCGGCAGTCGGTGCAATGCGTCGAGCAAACCGGCTTCGAGTCCAGTGTTCTCGGGCGGTACAGGTACAGAGCTTTTACATACGTTTTGGTGTGTATTTGTATACGTACTATATGAGTTCGGATTCCGAACTGAGGGTGTACCCGGCGTAATTCCACTGAGTTCGGAATCCGAACGCGGCGTCACATCCGTGTTCTGATCCGGACCGTCACAGAGTTCGGATTCCGAACCCTGTGGTTTGAGTGCAGTATCGGACCGCGTTCGGATTCCGAACTCTGTCGCCTCGATGGCGTGCGAGCCTTGCACGTCTTTCACCCACCGTTGCTCGGTCAGCCTTGCTTCGATCGTGTTCACGCGGGTGGGCAGTCGGTTACCCACGTCCGGATCCTGGGCAAACTCGTTCCAGGCAATTTCGGCGACTTCCCGGATTGTCTTGTTCTGATGACGCAAAGAGTGGTTCAGCAGTTGCAGGTAATCCTTGTCGAACTCCATGGCCTCGGCTGGCGATACGGGCTCGTCATGGAGTAAGTAGACATTGCCTTGCACCTGGCCACTCAGGTCACTGCGTACTCGTCTGCCCAGACTGAGCCAACGAGTCAAACGCAGGGTGATCAGGGATTTTGAGATGGTTTCGCGCGAGGCAGGTTTGCCTGGCTGCATCCCGAGGTAGGGGCGCAATTGGTCGTATGTCGGGAAAGCGGTGAGGCCGTCGTCGTTGATCAGCAACCTGAAGACCTGCCATGCATTGCGTTCAAGGGGCGTGAGCCTGTCATCGAGCAGCAAGCGTCGGGGTACCGTCTCATGAGGATTCCCGCTGAAAATGATGCCTGCATAGGGCTCTGAGCCAGTGGAGTCGCTGGTTGCGCATTCCTTCTTTTGAAGCAAATGGGTTTCTAGATGTCCGGATGCCGAGTCCAGAAGTGTCGACAGAGGAAACCGGGACAGCTTCATGATTCGGTTTCACCATTAGGCGGATTGGCCTTGCCGGACTGGCGTGCGCCTTTGGTCGCCCTGTTCCGGGTTTCTCGCTGGGTAACGTTGTTGCCTTGTGCTGGGGGATAAAGCCCCTCCCTGATCCAGCTTTGAATTCGGTACCAGACGACAGCCAGGGTCAGACCTTCGGTCGGCTCTTCGCCTTCGCTTTCGGTTCCGCTGGGCTCTTTCATTTCCTCTGCGACCATCATCGCAATGTCCAACATGGCGGTGCTGTCCGCCAGGTCGACCTGGTGCTCTTTCATCAGATGCGTCCACCGGTACCAGAGGTTGGCGTCTGTCTTTTCGCTGGATTCCCGCCAGCGACCTCGGCGTGCAGTGAGGCCCATGACCAAGCGCTGAAGGGCGACATCTTGAGGAGACATCCCGAAGAACTGTTGTAGCATTTGAGTCGTTGCGCCCAGCCGCAGTGCCCGCTCGACCATCCGCACTTCTTCGTCCGAGCGTTGCGCGCTGGTCAGGATCTTCTTCACCATTTCCCCGTCGATCGTGACGTTGCACCAAGAGACAGGTGTGTTGAGCAGGAGGCTGAGTGCGGAAGGTTGCTGGAGCTGGGCCAGAATCTCTGGCTCCAGCCCCATCTCGAAACACCGTCTCAGTTGTCCGTTGCGAACGTTGTGCAGCACTTGAGCCAAGATCGCTTCATTAATAGGGGTTTTGGACATTGCAGATCCTCCCTGCCTTCACACGGCATCAGCTTCAGGCAATGGCAAGGTTTCGGTAAGGGACGCCAGTTCGAGATCGATGAGTCGTCTGGATAGCCGGATAATTCGAAAGACCTTCACTAGCGCTCCATCGCTCAGCCGGCCCGATGCGTCCGGATCGCAGTTCTTGAACCTTGGCTGCCCCAGTAGCAAGTCGCCGAGGCCTGCGGCGAACTCGAACTCAGCGAGCTCGTCTTTATGCGATTCCGGGTTCGCAAGTACGCCGTCCACGACGACTCCATAGGTACCGCTCAAGGACAGGAGGAGTGTCAGGGTGTGGTGCGCTGCTGCGTTTATTTCAATCGCGCCTTGAGGGGGGCGATAACCGAAACCGATTCCTGCTTCAGTCTCGAAGATTTCACCAGGTGCGTTCACCGATCCTGCGACTTCACGAGCCAGTTGAGCGATGTGCTGACGCAGATTGTCAGGGGTGTCGATCTCGCGCTCGATGTACCAGAGATCGGAAATCGGATGCAGGCCGCCAGCTTGAACTGGGATTGCCACGAGAGCATTGGCTTCGAAATCGGGCAGTTGCTCTCCCTCCAGCGCAGCCAGCTGCTGTTTGACCTGCGTCACCCGTGGGGATGTCGTTACTGGGCTGGCAACGTGGCCGTCCAATCGAGCTTGCCGTTCTTCACCCGTAAATTGCTCTGCAGCTATGGGGTTTGCGCTCGGCAGATGTGTTAGTACCCCCTCAGGTGGCGAAGGGGACGGTGGTTCGGCAGGAGGAAGAGGCTGCTCTACGGACGGCGAATGCGGCTCGGGGGCTCCCGCAAAAGAGGCCGCTTCGGTCTTCATTTCCAGCGGGGGAAGCGACCGTCTAAGCTGATCCTGATTCTGGCTGATCTCCAGCAGAATTGACTCATACCCCAGGCCCAGCGGGACTTTGAGCTGATGGATCAGCTCGTCTTGAAACCGCTGCAGCAGGAACTCATTGGCATCGCCTTCAAACTGAGTCAGCACATCTTGAAAGATCTGATCAAAGTCCAGCGACTGACTTGGGTCGCGGTTGTTGTTCTCCCAGCACTGCAGTGAAGTGCTACGCAACGCCAGGACCTTTGAAATACGGTTAACCCCAAGTCCCGAATACAGAAGCCCTGGCACAGCCGGCAGCAGATAACGAATGGTGTCCTGCATCCGACTCAGGTGCGACGCAGACACTGGGTACCCGTCAGACTTTAGCCGGCGGGACAGCTCGCGCAGTGACACAGGTTCTCCCGCCTCTTGTTCATACAGTGCGCGAGCCTTGTCGACGCCGAGCGCGCGCTCGATAAAAAGCAGCTGCCCCTGAAGGTCGTTCTCAGCGAGGTGGCCGGTCAACGAAATGATCTCGCCGCGCAATTCATCCCAGGGACGGAACAGAGTGTGGAACCGGAAGAACCGGTCTTCGCCAGTCTCCTTGTACAACTCGTTCAGGATCGCAAGGCGTGTGTTTCCACCATTACGGATCCTGAACTTGTCCTCGCCAGGTCGTCGGGTGACCGGGGGCGGGGCATCCAGCCCTCGCTCCCTGATCGATTCCTTGAGTTCGTCGTATTTCGGGTTGCGGGTGGTCCGTGGGTTGGTGTCCCACGGCAGGGTTTCATCCAGCGTCAGCACCATGGGCGTATCCACGATGGGGTCGCTCATGCGCTGGGCTGGGGGTGTGTTGTGCTCGAATGAAGGCTTCAAAAGCTGATCCTTAATGCTCTCCAGGGACGGTTTCATGCCTTGGCCCCGGGTTCATTCGTGCAAGGAGTATCTGCGAGCAACTGATCGATGATTTGGTGCGCGCGCTCCAGGGATGACTGCAGCTCCTCGGATCGTTCAAGCCGGTGAATCATTTCCGAGTTCATGGAGCGGTTGTTGTCGCGTGCCTGCTCGGCAATTCGACCTCGCATGCCGTTGGGCAGACGAATCACGAATTTTTCGTCGTTGGCGCGTTTCTGTTGGTTGCTCATATCGTTCTCCAATGGCAGGTCGGGTGAGACTGTTTCAGCGGATCTGCAGGAAGAGGTTTTCCTGAAAGCCGAGGAAATCCTGGAAGTGGTTCGAGCTCTTGTTGCTGAACACGGAGATGTACTGCTGCGAACCGCTCGCCTCCTGCCAATGAGAAAGGTTGATTCGGGCTGCCATTTGCAGGCGGGTCAGATCCAGTTGGGCCGACGGGATGACCTCCAGGTCTGGAGTCATGGCGACGCCCTCGCTGGGCAGGAGCAACGCAATCAGCAGATAGTCGGTCGGGCCGTGCAACACGTGGGCGAAGAGCACATACCCACCTGAGCTGTTGGAGCCGGCCAGTAACCTGGCCAAATGCTCGACTGCTACTTGGCTGAATCCGATGAAGTCGATATCTCCATCGCAGTATTCCTGCAGCCAGCCCCTCAGCGGATAGGCACTGGATTCAGGCTGGAAGAAACCCCACATCTTCCCGGGCCTACCGTTATAGGCGCCGTTTAGGCTGGCGATCATCCCTTCGATGACCTCTGATTGAGGCAGGGCGGTATTGCGAAGGTGAAGAGGGCAGGGTAAGCCATCCTTCCCGGGAGCAATCAAGTGGACAATGCAATGACGGACTGGCATCAGAGCGCCTCCTGAGTCAGGTTTTTCAACTCCTCGATCTGGTAACTGCCGCAGGTGGTGCACTGCAGAACTTCTTCCTCACCAAGCGCTGATTCTGGGACCGGAATGCATTGGCGGATCTGGTTTAACTGAAAGTGCGTATCGCAACTGCGGCACCAGTGGGAAAGCTCATTTTTTGAAGGACGGGTCATGCGCAGGCTCCTTGCCATGTGCTCGCGCTCAAATTGGCGAAGCGGGTTTGATGGGGGATGAAAGCGGTTTTGACGGCACCGGTAGGGCCGTTGCGGTGTTTGCCGAGGATCAGCTCTGCAATGCCTTTGAACTCGGTTTGCGGGTTGTAGACCTCGTCCCGGTACACGAACACGATCACATCCGCGTCCTGCTCCAGAGCGCCGCTGTCACGTAAATCCGCGTTCACCGGCCGCTTGTTGGGGCGCTGCTCCAATGAGCGGTTGAGTTGGGAGAGGGCGATGACGGGGCAGTCCATTTCTTTGGCCAGCGCTTTCAGCGAGCGAGAAATGGCACTGATCTCGTTGGCCCGATTTTCCTGCCCGGGGCAGTTCATGAACTGGATGTAATCGACCATGATCAGCGAGGGATGACCAAATTTGCGCGCGGCACGTCGCGACTTTGCCCGCAGTGCTGCAGGGGTCAGGCTTGCTTCATCGTCGATGACCAGGCGATCGCCATAGGCATTCATGCGGCTCATCGCAGCGGTCAGTTTTGGCCAGTCGTCTTCCTCAAGCTGGCCTTTGAGCAGTTTGCGCAGGTCCAGATGGCCCAAAACCGCAAGCAGGCGGTAGATCAGTGCCTTGGTCGGCATCTCAAGGCTGAACACCTGCACAGACTTGGCTTTTTCTTTCTGAAGGGCCGCGTCGACGAAGTTGAGCGCCAAAGCCGTTTTGCCCATCGACGGCCGCGCAGCGAGGATGATCAGGTCGGCGGGCTGCCAGCCTGTGGTCATCTCGTCCAGGTCATCAAGGCCTGACGGCAGGCCGGTGAGGGGCGAGTTGCGGTTGAAGCGCTCATCGATCTCTTCAACCACTTTACTCAGGTGCTGGTTCAGGCTGACGAACTCGACCGTGGATCTGTCCTGACCCAGAGCGAAGAGCTGCTGCTCGATCGATTCCTGCACATCGGTGGCAAGCGCACGCTGATCAGAAGCTTCGCGCGAGCATTGGAAACCCACGGACATCAGCTTGCGTAAGTGCGAGCGATTGCGAACGATCCTGGCGTAGTGCTCGATATTGGCGACCGACGGCGTGTTCTTCGCAAGCTCTGTCAGATACCCCAACCCGCCTGCAGCGGCAGGTTCTGCCAGCGCGTCGTTCACCGTGACAACGTCGAAGGGTGTGGATTGGGTCGCCAACGCCGCGATTGTCTTGAAGAGTGTCCGGTGCTCTTGGCGAAAGAAATCATCTTCGGTCAGTTGGTCCGCAATCAGATCCCAAGCGTTGTTGTCGAGCAACAAGCCACCGATCACGCCCTGTTCAGCTTCAACAGAGTAGGGAGGAGACAAGTCGAGAGCGTTCACTTGTCACCCCCGGTCGCCAGTCGGTCCTGGTGATGTTGCCCCACGCCGCGGTGAAGGTTGGCTTTGCTCCCCTGACTCCAACCGGCAAGGAGGGAAACGCTGTCGTGCCCTTTCGCAACCATTGGTTCAATGGTGGAGGTTTTAAGGTTGGGGTGATGAAGTTCCAGGTAGGCGTTGATCTCACGCTGGATGCTGTCGTCCAGTTTCCCTGCGAATTGAGCAACCTTGTGCGAAATCGCATTCAGCCAGCCCTCTGCAAAAAGCCGACCCCGGCGCCGTTTGGTCGTGAGCTTGCAGCGTTTCTGCAGGGCTACATGTTCGCGCCGAGCTGCTACCAACTGGTGATGCAGTGAGGAGTATGCGTATGCGGCCAGCTCCGGAGAGATGCCCTTGCCAAGAAACTTGAACGACCAACCGCACGAACGGTTCAGGTAGGCCATGTGGCTGCAGTCGAATGCTGTGGCGCAGGTTCCGGCCAGTGCGTGCAGCCAGTTTTGCGGAGAGCGGCGCGTCTGAGTCGCCACGCTCACCTCGTCTACTGCATGAGCCGCAATTTCGATAGATTCCAGGTTGTACTGCATCATCAGGCTGCGCGCCTGGCGGAGTGCTGTTTCAACTTCGTTCGGGGTGGCGCCTTGGCACTCCGCCAAGGCCATGAGCTTGGCAACTTTATTGAGGACCTTCTGTTTGTCGGTCATTGGCCAGCTCCTCGTTGAGGAGTGGCGAGCAACCCGGCCCAGATGCGCATGGTCTCAGCTTCATAAGGGTCGCTGCATACCGCTGGATGATGCACCTGCACCTTTGTCTGCAGCTCATCGAATTTCTGCCGGACAGATTGATCATCATCCGCTGCCAGATACAGTTCGATTTCTTCCCGCAGTTCGGCGGCTAGCGCGCGAACGCGAGACTCCCAATACTGCTGTTCACTGTTCCAGCCAATGAGCCGAGGACATTCGCGTGCGTCGTTGCGAAGACGCAGCGATATTTCGCTAGACGAGTAAAACGGCTGATAGCATCCAGCTCGGCTGAGGGTCAGGACGATACGGACAATTTCAAGCTTCTGTTCTAGGGTTTCGCTTGGAAGGGGATAGGCAGAGATCGTGAGTTTTCTTGCCTCGGTCTCACGTGCTTTGCGGCGAGCCTTGGCCAAGGCTTCTGAACGCTGGCGCTTCTCTTTCGCGTGCTGAATGTTGAACCCGATTGTTTCAATCAGCTTGGTTGCATCGCGCAGGAGCTGCTTTTGTTCTTCACTCAGTGTTTCACCTATGCGGCCTAGCAGCTTGTCACCGCAGGTCAGCGCACGGATATCCCTAGCAGTCCCGGTGAGCTTGGCCTGAAGCTTTCGCAGATCATTGGCACCTTGGTATTTGCCGAGCGAAAGCACGAGATCAGCGGTGATGGTGGATGTGGTTTGCATCTCAGCGTCCCCCCTTAACCAGCGACTCGATTGCGGTTTCCGTCAGCGCCTCAAATCGGTCGCGCCATTCTGGAAACAGCTCGATGGCCAGTTGGCGAATGATTGTCAGCGCAGCTGGGGACTTGCGATTGGAAGGCTGTCGATATTCCAGACGGTGTGCGGGAGTTCCTTGCGAGGCAGCATTGCGAAACACAACTGCGGCCGGGATCGTGCAGTCCAGGACTCGGATCGCATGATTGTCATGGAAGATTTCGCGCACCGAGCTTTCGATCATCTGCGCATCCACGGTCTGATCGAGGTTGTTGATGACGATCTGCACTGGAGGAATTTTCATGCCCAAGCGCTCGTATGAGCGCAGCCCCTCAAGCATCTGCATGGTCCCGCGGCTGAACTCCCGCGCAGCGAGCATGTTTGGCAGGAGAGGAGAGATGACCAGGTCTGATGCCAGAACCACCATTTCCAGCATGGCCGAGCGAGCGCCCTGAGTATCGATCAGGACCAGATCAAAATGCTCCTCGAAAGCCGGCATCAGGTTCGCCAGGCGCAGGCGGCCGTCGGGTGCCTGCAGGAGCAAAGTGTTGAGCTGATTGTTGATGTCGTTCGAGATCACAACCGACAGATTCGGGATCGCGGTGCTGGAGATCACGCGAACCGAATCGGTGATGTTGAACGCCAGCAGGTCGTAGATCCCGCCTTGGGCTTCCTCCACCAGTTGGTAATACGAGGAAAGCGAAGGCTGGGCCGGGTCCAGATCGATCAGCAGGGTTCGAAGCCCGGCATCGGCACAGAATGCGCCGAGGTTGGCTTCAACCGTTGTCTTCCCTACGCCGCCCTTTGTTGAAACGACCGAGGTGGTTTTCATGTTTAACGCCTCTAATGTGAGTTCATTAGAGGCTGCTAAGCCATGCGCGCTGGCCTGAAAGCCCTACACCACAGGGGTTGGATCGGATTCGACGCCCAGTTGGCTTTTAACCAATTGGTCGTAGGTTCGAATCCTACACGACCCACCATCTTCAAAACCCGAGAGGTCCACGTCAGTGTGAATTCTTGGGTTTTTTTTCGTCTGCATGAAAGTGTGCTCCAGTAGCCGGTGCACACTTCACAACTCCTACCAAATCGACGGCGCGACCGTCACCTCACTCTGCCCACTCTCATCCAGCGCCGCGCGCACAAACCCTTGTGCCTTCTTGCGCTCGACAAAACCCCGAACAAACGCAGCACCCGCATCATGCCCCCGTGGCACGGCCATGGCCTGGCGGATGGACGTGAACGCATCGTCCAGCACCCGATATGCCGGATTACTGGCTGCCACTTTCGCCAAGGGCTGGCGAACACCCGCCGCAGCATCCAGTTGTTTCTCGATAAACAGGTCCACCGCACCCGCCGAGGTATCGGCGCGTTCCAGTTGCGCGTGCTGTAGGGTGCGGCTCAGGAATAGGTCGTAGGCTGCGCCTTTGCCGACGGCCAGTTTCAGCCCCGGCTGGTCGAGGTCGTTGACGCTGGCATACGGCGCATCGGCGGGCACCAGGTAGGTGCCCTCGATGATGACGTAGGGTTCGCTGAAGGCGATCTGCTGTTCGCGCACCGGTTCAATGGCCAGAAATGCGACGCTCCATGCGCGGTTGTCCAGGGCGGCGAATACTTTGCCGGCGGCGTCGAAGGTAGTCAGTTGCAACCCAACGCCCAGCTCCTGGGCCAAGGCCGTGGCCAGTGCCACTGAAACGCCTTGCGCCGATCCGTCGTTACGTTGCTGCGCCAGCACCGGGTTGCCGAAGTTGATGGCGGCGCGCAGCACGCCGTCGGGCGCCAGATCGTGGAGTACAGCTGGGGAAATCGAACTCATTGATTGCTCCGTCAGAAAAAGGCTGCATCAGTGTCAGTGTGCCTCGTGGCTCATGGAGCCGGTAGGCGGTGTGGCTTCTTTATAAGTGACGCGCATCAGCAGGGTCATCAGGAAGCCGATGACCAATAGGGCGCTGAGGAACAGCAGGCCATTGGCGGCGCTCTGGCTGTCGCCCTTGACCACGCCGATCATCGAGGGGCCGACGAAGCCGCCCAGGTTGCCGACCGAGTTGATCACGGCGATGGACACTGCAGCGGTGGTGCGGTCGAGAAACAGGGTGGGCAGCGCCCAGAACGGCGACTTGAAGCTGTACAGGCCCGACAGCGCGACACAGATCATCGCCATCGCCAGATAAGGGCTCTGCAGCAGGCCGGCACCGACCAGGCCGACGGCGGCGAACAGCAGCGGGATCGCCGAATGCAGCTTGCGCTCGTTGCGTTTGTCCGAGCTGCGCGACCAGAGAATCATTGCGGCAGTCGCGACGATGTACGGCAGCATCGCGATCAGGCCGATCTGCGTGTGAGTCAGCGATGCGGAGAAGCCCTTGATGATCTGCGGCATCCAGTAGCCCACCCCCAGACTGCCGCACTGGTACACGAAATAAATGAACGCCAGATACAGCACCTTCGGATTGCTCATGGTCTTGAACACGCCGAGGCTCTTCACGTTTTTGCGCGATTTGCGATCGCGTTCGAGCTCACCTATCAACCAGTCGCGTTCTTCTGACGTGAGCCATTTGGCCTGTTCCGGTTTGTCGGTCAGGAAGAAATAACAGGCGATGCCGAGGAACACCGCCGGAATGCCTTCCAGAAACAGCATCCAGCGCCAGCCGCTCCAGTTCAGCCAGCCGATGTTGTCCATGATCCAGGTGCTCATCGGCGCGCCGATGATGTAACTCACCGGAATCGCGGCGGTGAACAGCGCCACAGTGGTGGCCAGTTCCTTGGAGCGGAACCAGAACGTCAGGTAAACGATGATGCCCGGGAAGAAGCCGGCTTCGGCGACACCCAGAAAGAAGCGCAGTACGTAGAGCTGGTTCGCTGTCTGGGCGAAGGCGGTCAGTGCGGCGATCAGACCCCAGGTCACCAGAATCCGCGCAATCCAGACCCGCGCGCCGAACTTGTTCAGCATCACGTTGCTGGGCACTTCGAACAGGAAGTAACCGAGAAAGAAAATCCCCGAGATGAAACCGAACGCCTCGCTGGACAGCGCCAGCTCCTTGTTCATTTGCAGGGCGGCGTAGCCAATGTTGGCGCGGTCCAGATAAGAGACGATGTAGAGCAGGAATACGAAAGGGATGATGCGCAGGGTGACCTTGCGCACGATCGCGGTTTCATCAGGCTTATTGTTGTTCATGATGACCTCACTGGAAGCAGGCGCTGGCCTGCCTCTGTCATGGCTTTATTTTAGATCCGGCGATATTCAGGCTGAGAAGACCATGCACACCGGGCTGCCAGTGCTCACCGAAAATCCGGTCTTGCTGAGGGCGCCGCGCTGCGGGTCCACGGCCATGGAAATGATCGTGTCGCTGTCCTCGTTCAGGGCGAACAGAAAGCGTTCGTTGGGTGTCAGGGTGAAGAAGCGCGGGGTCTTGCCGTCGGTGGGCATGAACTCGACGGGGGCCAGCAGGCCGGTTCCCTGATCGATGCTGAAAACGGCCACGCTGTCATAGCCGCGGTTGGAGGCGTAGAGAAAGCGCCCGCTGCGGTCCACTTCGATCTCCGACGCGCGGCTGTTGCCGGTGAAGGTCGATGGCAGCGATGGCAGCACTTGAATCGGCGACAGCGCGCCGGTCTGCGGGTTGAAGCGGTAGGTGGTGACGCTGGAGTCCAGTTCGTTGACCACATAGGCGAAGGCCGCACGCGGGTGAAACGCCAGGTGGCGCGGCCCGGCACCTTCGCGCGATGCCACGAAAGGTTGCTCGGCCGCAAACAACTTGCCGTTGTCGAAGCGGAAACTGAACACCCGGTCCAGGCCCTTGTCCGGCACCAGCACGAAATTGCCGCTGTGATCGAAAGGGTTGAAGTGCGGCTTGGCGAAGGGCTGCTCCACACGATGCGGCCCCAGCGGCCCTTCGAGCTTGAGCAGCTGATTGATAGCGCCGAGCGAGCCGTCTTCGGCCACGTTCAGCACCGCCAGCGAGCCGCCGATGTGGTTTGACACCACCAGAAACCGCTCGCTGGGGTCGAGCGCCAGGTGCACCGGGTTCTTGCCTTCGCAGCTCTGGGTATTGATGAACGTGAGCTTGCCGCTGGCCGTGTCGACGGCGAATGCGCTGACCTCGGATTTGTCGCCATGCACGGTGTACAGGCGATCGCCTGTCTTGTTCAGCGCCAGAAACGACGGGTTGACCAGATCCTTGACCACTTGAACGAGGGTCAGCGTGCCTTTTTCTTGATCCACCCGATAGACCGTGATCCCGTCTCCGCGGGCGTTGCGCTCACGGGTGGTGCGTGACCCGACATAGGCGTACATAGGGTTTTTTCTCCGAGTGGCGGGTTGATTATTCAGAAGGTTCGCGGCCTGGGCCAGCCCTGGCGGTAGCAGTGAGCCCAGTGCCGATACGCCGGCAACGGTGGCCAATTGTTTGAGCAGGGTTCGGCGATTGGGGCCTGCGCTGGCGTGCGCCGGGTTGCCGTTTTCAGGCGAGGGGAGGCCTGCGTCGTGTTCGTCGCATTGCATGGTTGCGTTTCCTTATTGTTGTTAATCGCAGGGTCCGGGCCTGGGCCGGCCCGGTGGTGAAATCAGTTGCGGGTGCGCTTGAGCACTTTGCGAATCACGTAGGGCAGCACGCCACCGTTGATCAGGTAACGGATTTCCTGCTGTGAATCGATGCGCAGGCCCAGTTCGACGCGTTGCTGCTCGCCGTTGGCGCGAACGATGTTCATGGTCACCGGGTTGTCGCCCACGACCAGTTGCTCAAGGCCGAGAAAGTCGAAATGCTCGCTGCCGTCGAGCGCCATGTCGCTGGCCGACTCGCCCTGTTTGAACAGCAGCGGCAGCACGCCCATGCCGATCAGGTTGCTGCGATGGATGCGCTCGACGCTCTGCGCGACCACCGCCTTGACCCCGAGCAGGGCTTGCGCCTTGGCCGCCCAGTCGCGGCTGGAACCCGCGCCGTAGTTGATACCGGCGAACACCACCATCGGCGTGTGTTGCGCGATGTAACTGGCGGCCGCTTCATACAGCGGCAGGCACTGGCTGTGATCGGCGTTCCAGGCCCAGGCACCCGGCCCCGGCTGATCGTCGCCCAACAGGCGGTTTTTCACGGCCTTGTTGGTGAAGGCGCCACGCACCATGACCTCATGGTTGCTGCGCCGGGTCGAATACTGGTTCAGGTCGGCGGGGTCTTCGCCGCGTGCCAGCAGCCACTGGCCGGCCAGGCTGTCTTTCGGAATCGAGTAGGCGGGTGAGATGTGGTCAGTGGTGACGTTGTCGCCCAAGACCAGCAATGCCCGGGCGCCGCTGATGGCCAGGCTGGCTTTCGGTTCGGCGGCGATCTCGGCCAGGTACTGCGGACGACGCAGATAGGTCGAGTCCGGATTCCAGGGGAATTGCACGCTGCCCTCGGCCGACAGCGACTGCCAGTGGTGAGTGCCGTCCCACACCTGGGCCAGGCGCTGCTGGAAGAATTCGGGCTTGAGCACCTGAGTCAGTTGCGTGGCGACTTCGCTGTCCGATGGCATCAAATCATGCAAATACACCGGGTTGCCCTGGGCATCTTGGGCCAGTGGCTGAGATTGCAGGTCTATGTCGATGGTGCCGGCAATGGCATAGGCCACACACAACGCCGGCGAAGCCAGATAGCCTGCCGGAATCTTCGGATTGACCCGGCCCTCGAAGTTGCGATTGCCCGAGAGCACGACCACGCCCCTGAGGCCCTGATCGGCAAAGCGCTCAACGTGCGCTTGCAGCGAACCCGAGTTGCCAATGCAGGTCATGCAACCGAAGCCGGCGAGATCAAAGCCGAGCGCAGAAAAATCCTCAAGCAGACCCGCTTCCTTTAAATAGTCGGCCACGACCCGGGAGCCGGGAGACAGCGAAGTCTTGACCCAGGGTTTACGCTGCAGCCCCAACTGGCGTGCCTTGCGCGCCAACAGACCGGCCTGGATCATCTGCGCAGGATTCGCGGTATTGGTGCAACTGGTGATTGCCGACATCACCACCGCGCCATGGCTGATCGGTTGGCCGAACGACGGCTCGAAAAAAAACTGTTCGCTAGGCCCTGCGATCAGCCCTTCGCCACCCAGTACTTCATTACGAAACGACGCGGCGGCGTCTGAGAGCTTCTGGCGTTGGTGCGGTTGGTGCGGGCCGGCGACGCTCGGCTCGATACTGTGCAGATCCAGTTCGATCAGCTCGTCGAACTGTGGCTCGTCCAGATCATCACGGCGCCACAGCGGCTGCGCGTTCATATAGCTGGCGACCTTGCTGCACAAGGCCTCGGAACGACCGCTGAGTTTGAGGTACGCCAGGGTTTCGTCGTCGAAAGGGAAGAACACCACCGTCGCGCCGTACTCCGGGGCCATGTTCGACACCGTCCCGCGCGCCGCCCAGCCGAGGCTGGAAAGGCCGGGGCCGGTGAATTCCACGAACTTGCCGACCATCGACCGCTTGCGCAGGATTTCGGCAACATGCAGCGACAGATCCGTGGCCGTCACCCCGGGGCGCAGAGCGTTGCTCACGCGGATGCCCACCACCTTCGGAAAACTCAGCGGAACCGGTTCGCCCAACATGGCAGCCTGGCCTTCGAGCCCGCCAACACCCCAGCCCAGCACACCGATGGCATTGATCATCGGCGTATGGCTGTCGGTGGCAACCATGTCGTCAGGGTGCAGCAGGCGCTGGCCGTCGGCGGTGTTGCTCTCCCAGACCACCTGCGCCAGGGCTTCCATGTTCATCTGATGAATGATGCCGGTGCCCGGCGGGATCACGCCAAAGTTGTCGAGGCTCTTCTGTGCCCATTTGATGAAACGGTAGCGTTCGCTGTTACGGCGAAAATCGATGTCCAGATTTTGCTCGGCTGCATCGGCTTCGGCGTAGTGTTCGACGATCACCGAGTGGTCGATGGTCAGGATCGCCGGGATCAGCGGGTTCATCGTTTCGGGGGCGCCGCCCAGTTCGGCCACCACGTCACGCATGCCGGCGAAGTCTGCCAGTGCCGGCAGGCAGGTCGTATCGTGAAACATCAAGCGGTTGGGCTGAAACGGCACCTCACAGTCCGGGCCTTGACCCAGGGCGCGAGCGAGCACGGAGGGCAGTGCGTCGGGCGAGCAGCGCGCAACGTTCTCCAGCAGGATACGAATCGAGTAAGGCAGCCTAGTGATCTGCGAAGGGGAGAGGATCTTGTTCAGATCGATGTAGGCAAACGCCTCGTTATCGATCAGCAGATGATGGATGAAGGCGCAGGCAGTGTCGGTCATTCTCGAATCGCTCAGGCTTTTTATAGTAGTGCGGCCTCTGTGCAGGTCGGGCCTGGCCGCTGATGAGCCGATACTAGGAGCTGGGCGCGGTGGTGAAAATTGATCAATTACCAAGGCAGCCTTCTCGTTTTGAGAAGGCTGGGCATGGTCCGGTTCAGACGTCGGGCTGTCTGAGGTGATCGATCAAGGTCTTGAGGGTGGGCGTTGCCGCATCGTATTTCTTGAAGGCCAGCTTCAGCGTGCGCTTTGCCCAGGGCTCATCCAGAGACACGATTTTCAGTTTGTGACTGCGCATGTACTGCTTGACCACGCTGGCGGGCAGAATCGCCAGCCCCAGGCCACTGGACACCATCCGGCACATGCAATCGAAGCTGCTGATGCGGATGCGCAGCTTGATGGGCATTCCCAGTTTTTCTGCCTCGCCGGTGAGCAGCGTGTGGACCGAGCTTTCCAGATGAGGCCCGACCAACTCATGCTGCAACACTTCATGGAAGCGGATGGATTTGCGATTGGCCAGTTCATGTGCCGCGGGAACCACCAGGCTGAGTTGGTCGGCGCGGTAGGGCAGGGTTTCCAGGCCCTGGGCAGAGGTCTGCATGGCGATGATGCCGATATCGGCGCGCCCGTCGGCCACGGCACGGATCACCGCCGAGCCGACACGCTCTTCAATGTCGAACTTGATCTGCGGATAGAGGGATACAAAGCGGGCGATGTCGTCCGGGAGAAACTGTGACAGAGCCGAGGTGATGGCATGGATGCGCAGGTGGCCTTTGACGCCTGACGCGTACTCGCCCAGTTCGTTGTCGAGTTGCTCGACAGTCTGCTTCAGCTGCCGGGCATAAAACAGCATCGACTGCCCGGCCGGGGTCAGGTCGACCCCGCGCGCGTTGCGGATCAGCAGGGCCGAGCCGACCTGGGATTCCAGTTCGCTGATGCGTTTACTGATGGCCGAAAGCGCCAGGTGATGAATTCCGGCAGCACGGGTCAGGTTCCGCTCTTGCGCGACGGTGATGAATAGCGCGAGCGTGGTCAGGTCGTATCTCACCGAGTGTCCCTTATAGTGCTGTCGCTGTTTTGTGGGCGTGAGTTTCAAGTCAGTAGTCGCAAGCTGCAAGTCATAAGCTGCAAGAGAGGGTGGCACTGCCCCTTCTTGCTGCTTGTCGCTTGAAATTTGTCGCTGCTGTGAAATAAGTGCTTGACGTGCCTCTCGATCTCTCTATAATTCGCCCCACTTCTGACGCAGTCGGAACGAAAAACTCCTTGAATATCAACGAGTTGAGCGTTTCGGATAGCAGGGAAGGGCTTCGATTCAGGTCACTGAATCGGCAGT
>NZ_JBWXNG010000027.1:0-43863 GCF_056627435.1 Pseudomonas sp. 2 | reverse complement strand
TAAGCGGTTGGGGTTTTGTATTTTCGGCGTTTCCAAAAAGATCACCATACTGCCCCCGTAGCAGCACGGCTTGCCGGCGGGAGCGGCCGTGTCAGGCAACCTCTTCATCACAGACACACCGTCCCGCCGGCAAGCCGTGCTGCTACGGAGGGCTGGGCTGTTGTTGGTAAGTGATCGCTCAACACGTTACGTGATACATTCGCCGCCGCTTTGCGCGAGCCCCTGCCCACAGGCGAGCCGCGTATCGATGCGCGCCCGGAGAGGCGCGCCCAGGCCGGAAACTTCATGACCGTGAGGGTTTCCCGCTTTTATTGTTGCCTGTTGTTCAGGTGTAAAATCGACGTTCGCGCTCGCGCGCATTCAGGTCCTGCGAACATGACACAGATTTCCGAACGCCTTCTGGTACAGGCGCACTTAGACGCCAAGCAGCCCAAGACCCTGACCCCGGAAGAAGAAGCTGAATACCGGCGTTTGATCGCTGCTGAGCTCAAGGCCCAGGACGCGGTTCTGGTTGCACACTTTTACTGCGATCCGGTGATTCAGGCGCTGGCAGAGGAAACCGGCGGTTGCGTATCGGACTCGCTGGAAATGGCTCGCTTCGGCAAGAACCATCCCGCCAAGACCGTGCTGGTCGCCGGTGTGCGCTTCATGGGCGAAACCGCAAAGATCCTGACCCCCGAAAAGCGCATCCTCATGCCGACCTTGGAGGCGACCTGCTCGCTGGACCTGGGCTGCGGCGTCGATGAGTTCACCGCGTTCTGCGATCAGCACCCTGAGCGCACTGTGGTGGTGTATGCCAACACCTCGGCAGCCGTGAAGGCCCGGGCGGATTGGGTCGTCACCTCGAGCTGTGCGCTGGAGATCGTCGAAAGCCTGATGGACAACGGCGAAAAGATCATCTGGGGGCCGGACAAGCACCTGGGGCGCTACATCCAGAAACAGACCGGTGCCGACATGTTGCTGTGGGACGGCGCCTGCATCGTTCACGAAGAGTTCAAGTCGCGCCAGCTCGAAGACATGAAGGCCCTGTACCCGGATGCCGCGATTCTGGTGCACCCGGAGTCGCCCGAGTCGGTGATCGACCTGGCCGATGCGATCGGTTCCACCAGCCAGTTGATCAAAGCGGCTCAGACGTTGCCGAACAAGACCTTCATCGTGGCGACCGATCGCGGGATCTTCTACAAGATGCAGCAGCTGTGCCCGGACAAGGTCTTCATCGAGGCCCCTACGGCTGGTAACGGAGCGGCCTGCCGCAGCTGTGCGCATTGCCCCTGGATGGCGATGAATACCCTGGCGCGCACCCTGCAGTGCCTGCGTGAAGGGAGCAACGAGATCTTTGTTGACCCGGCGATCATTCCCCAGGCCGTGCGCCCGCTGCAGCGCATGCTGGACTTCACCCAGGCGGCGCGGATGAAGCTTTCAGGCAATGCCTGAATTCTGCGCTTCGTAGCAGCACGGCTTGCCGGCGGTGGCGGCCTGAAGAACCCAACCGCCGGCAAGTCGTGCTGCTACGGGGTTTATATTTGCCTCTAGTTCATCATTTCCTTCACCGCCCGCTCCTGAGCGATGATCTCCTGCTGACGTGCATCGATCCGCGAAGCCAGCTGGAAATTGTTGTTCGCCCGCCGCTTGGCAAACTCCAGTTGCTGGACGGCCTGTTTGAAGTCACCCATCAGGGCGAAGTACTCGGCGCGGGCCTGATGTGAGCCGATCGTGTTGCCTGAGAGGCCCCGAGCGTCCGCCACCTGATTCCAGACATCCGGATCGTCGGAGCGGCTCTTGAGCATCGTCTCAAGGGCCTTCAGCGCTTCCGGTGCCTTGGACTGCTTGAGCAGCACGTCCACCTTGGCCTGATTGAGCGGGTAATCGTCCGGATAGAGGTCGAGCATCCGGTTTACCCGTTGCTGGGCGTCCGGGAAACGATTGTTGGTGATGTCCAGATTGATGGCGGCCAGATTGTAAGTGATGTTGTCCGGAGCCTTGTCCAGCAGCGGTTTCAGACTTTCCCGGGCTTCATTGAGCTGGCCAGCCTTGGTCTGGGCCAATGCCAGGCCATAACGCGCGGCATCGTTCTTCGGATTCTCAGCCAGTTGCGCGCGGAAACGCTTGGCAGCCACGCCCGGGGTTTCTTCGTAGATCAGGATCACCCGCGAGCGCATCAGTTGATAGGCCAGGCTGTCTTCCTTGCCGCCAGGCTTGGCCTGCTCGGCGCGGTTGCGGGTGTCGGCGATCCGCGACTCGGTGACCGGGTGGCTCATGAGGAATTCTGGCGGTTTGGCGTCATAGCGATACTGACGGGCCAGACGCTCGAACATCGTCGGCATGTTGCGTGGATCGTAACCGGCTTTTTCCAGATTGAGGATGCCGATGCGGTCCGCCTCGGACTCGTTCTGCCGAGAGAAGCGCGCCTGCTCCTGGATCGCCGCAGCCTGGGTGCCGGCGATGGCGGCGATACCGGCGTCACCCGCACCCGCAGCGGCCATGACGATGCCGGCGAGCATGGCTGCCATTACTGGCACCTGCATGCGCTGCTGGGCCTGCACGCCGCGCGCGAAGTGCCGTTGGGACAAGTGAGCCAGTTCGTGGGCCAGTACCGCTGCGTATTCACCCTCGGTTTCGGCATGCAGGAACAACCCGCCGTTGACCCCGATGATCCCGCCGGGCGCCGCGAAGGCGTTGATTTCCGGGGTGTTGATCAGGATGAACTCCAGTCGGCGGTCCTGCACCTGGCTGGTTTCGGCCAGGCGATAGACTGAGGTTTCAACGAAGTCCTTGAGCTGTGGATCGGACAGTTGCGAAACCTGCGCACGCAACAGCCCCAGCCAGGCACGGCCCAGGTCGTGCTCCTGTTGTGGCGAGACCACGGCAGAGCTGGCGTCGCCGAGCGAAGGCAGGTCATCCGCGAAAGTCGGGGTTGCCATCAGGCAAGCGAGCGTCAGCAGTGCGGGGCGCAAAAAAGTCATGCACAAAACTCTGAGGCAGAAAGGGGTTACTGTAGCTGGCTCAATGGCTTGCTGACCAGAGTGGGGTATTCTTGAAAACCTGTAAGAATGTTCTTCTTCATCCTGTTTTCGCATTATGTGTAATTGGATGTGTCTACCCGGAGAGAAACGATGTCTGACGCTGTAGGTCGTCCTGCAACCTGTGATGCCGAACTGGACGCCAGTGGCCTGAACTGCCCGTTGCCGCTGCTCAAGGCCAAGATGGAGCTCAACCGTCTGGCCAGCGGCGCGGTGCTCAAAGTCACCGCTACCGACGCCGGTTCGCAACGGGATTTTCGCACCTTCGCCAGACTGGCGGGACATGCGTTGTTACATGAAGAAATGTCCGATGGCATCTATCGGTATTGGCTACGCAAGGCCTGACGGTTTCCTACCCCTCGCTTCAAAAGGATCATTGATGTTCAAAGTGCTTCGCGACTGGATGCAGCGCTACTTCTCGGATGAAGAAGCCGTGGTGCTGGCGGTGCTGCTGGTCTTGGCGTTCACCATCGTCCTCACCCTGGGCGGCATGCTGGCCCCTGTGCTCGCCGGTCTGGTGCTGGCGTTCCTGATGCAGGGCATGGTGGTTCAACTGGAGCGGCTGCGCATGCCCGAAGGCGGCGCGGTCGGGCTGGTCTTCGCCCTGTTCATGGGGGCGTTGGCGTTGTTCCTGCTGGTACTGGTGCCGCTGCTCTGGCATCAGATGATCACCCTGTTCAACGAGCTGCCGGGCATGCTCGCCAAGTGGCAGTCCCTGCTGCTGCTTCTGCCAGAGCGCTACCCGCATCTGGTCTCCGATGAGCAAGTGCTGCAGGCCATCGAAGCGGCGCGCGGCGAAATCGGCAAGTTCGGCCAGTGGGCACTGACCTTCTCGCTGTCCAGCCTGCCGCTGCTGGTCAACATGATGATCTATCTGGTGCTGGTGCCGATCCTCGTGTTCTTTTTCCTCAAGGACCGTCGGATGATTGGTCGCTGGGTCAGAGGCTATCTGCCCCGCGAGCGTACGCTGATTACCCGCGTCGCCGAGGAAATGAACCGCCAGATCGCCAATTACATCCGCGGAAAAGTCATCGAGATCTTTATCTGTGGCGCAGTGACCTACATCGCCTTCGTGACCATGGGGCTCAACTATTCGGCGCTGCTGGCGATGCTGGTGGGGATTTCTGTCGTCGTGCCTTATGTGGGCGCGGTGGTGGTGACCGTGCCGGTGGCGTTCATTGCGCTGTTCCAGTGGGGTTGGAGCGACCAGTTCATCTACCTGATGGCTGTCTACGGGATCATCCAGACGCTGGATGGCAACGTACTGGTACCGCTGCTGTTCTCGCAAACGGTGAGCCTGCACCCGGTGGCGATTATCTGTGCGGTGCTGCTGTTTGGCGGGTTGTGGGGGTTCTGGGGAATCTTCTTCGCGATCCCGCTGGCGACGCTGTTCAAGGCGGTGCTGGATGCCTGGCCGCGCAATGAGCCGACGGTGGCACCGTTGTTGTAATGCGTATGATCGTTCCCACGCGGAGCGTGGGAACGATCAATGATCAAGCCTTGTTCAGCGCCTGAGCCGCTTCCAGCACCGCCGCCACATGGCCCGGCACCTTCACGCCGCGCCATTCCTTGCGCAGCACGCCGTTCTTGTCGATCAGGAACGTGCTGCGGTCCACGCCCATGTATTCCTTGCCGTACAGCTTCTTGAGCTTGATCACGTCAAACAGCTGGCAAAGAGCCTCGTCCTTGTCGGAAATCAGCTCGAACGGGAATTCCTGCTTGGCCTTGAAATTCTCGTGGGATTTCAGCCCATCGCGCGACACGCCGAACACCAAGGTATTAGCCGCCTTGAAATCAGCGAAGTGATCGCGAAACCCCTGACCCTCGGTAGTGCAGCCCGGCGTGCTGTCCTTGGGATAGAAATAAATCACGACCTGCTGACCCTTTAGCGCAGACAGCGAAACCATCTGATCGCTGGTGGCCTGTACCTGAAAATCGGCAACGGGTTTGTCCAGTTCTACGGCCATGGTGTTTTCCTTACATAGGGGCTTGCGGGCGCCAGGGTTCGATCAGCGCATCGAGATTGAGGGCGTCGGCGAAATCCAGGAACTGGTCGCGCAGCCAGCTGATCTGGGTGCCGGCCGGCAGCGTCACAGTGAACGTCGCGTTGAGCATGGTGCCGCCGGTCTGAGGCGCCTGATAGGTGTCGCAGATCAGGTTTTCCAGCTCGACATGGTGGTCGATGAAGAACTGGCACAGCTCGTTGATGATGTCAGGGCGGTAGGCCGAGCTGACATAGGCCACGTACGGCAGGGCTTCCGGGCGGTTTTCCAGCGAAGCGCTGCGCACCACGTTGACGGTGAAGGCGTGTTTCTTGGACAGGTTCGGCAACCCGCTTTCCAGGCGGGCCAGGGCGTCCCAGCTACCGGACACCTGCAGCACCAGCGCGCTGCATTCGCCGTGGCGAGTGAGGCGCGAGCTGATCACCGAGCAGCGGTTTTCGTGGCTGGCGCGGCACAGGACGTTGGTCAGCTCCATTGGATTGGCGCCAAGGGCACTGATGACCAGGAATTGTTCGCGAACTGTGGGGATGGACGACATGCAGATTCCTAAACGATGAGCGGTCGGTACATGGTGGGTCGGTGCGTCATGCCTGATGACCGCAGGATTCGTGATCCGGACCTGAACCCGCGCTGCATGCAGCCGGCCTCATTGGGCGGCGACACTGCTGGAACGGGGCTTGTGGCGAAGAAAACGAACTGTCGGACGAGCTGCGCAGATGACCGGTACCGATCAAAGACCGAAGGGTAGCGAAAACCGGCGCCGAGGGGAATGCTCTCGGCGGCTGAAACCGTGGTACTTCGCTTGTGCAAGGTTGATGGCGCCAGTACCATTACCGCTCTCTTTTTCCGGCAGGAGCGGTTTGCATGATTGCGGGCAGTATGGTGGCACTGGTCACACCTATGGATGCACAGGGTCGTCTTGACTGGGACAGCCTGAGCAAACTGGTGGACTTTCACCTGAAAGAGGGCACCGACGCCATCGTTGCCGTCGGTACCACAGGTGAGTCCGCGACGCTGGACGTCGACGAGCACATCGCCGTGATCTCCCACGTGGTCAAGCAGGTCGCGGGCCGCATTCCGGTGATCGCCGGTACCGGTGCCAACTCCACCCACGAAGCGGTCGAGCTGACCCGCAACGCCAAGAACGCCGGTGCCGACGCCTGCCTGCTGGTGACCCCGTACTACAACAAGCCGACCCAGGAAGGCCTGTACCAGCACTTCAAGCACATCGCCGAAGCCGTCGACATCCCGCAGATCCTCTACAACGTGCCAGGCCGCACCGCCTGCGACATGAAGGCTGAGACCGTGATCCGCCTGTCGAAGATCAAGAACATCATCGCCATCAAGGAAGCTACGGGCGACCTGCAGCGCGCCAAGGACATCCTGGCCGGCGTCGACAGCGATTTCCTGGTGTACTCCGGCGATGATCCGACTGCCGTCGAACTGATCCTGCTGGGTGGCAAGGGCAACATTTCCGTCACTGCCAACGTCGCTCCGCGGGCGATGGCCGACCTGTGCAAGGCTGCGATGGCCGGTGACGCCGTCACTGCCCGCGCCATCCACGAAAAACTGATGCCGCTGAACAAGAACCTGTTCATCGAATCGAACCCCATCCCCGTGAAATGGGCCTTGCATGAAATGGGTTTGATGCCGGACGGTATCCGTCTGCCGCTCACCTGGCTCAGCGAGTCCTGCCACGAGCCGGTACGTCAGGCCCTGCGCCAGTCCGGCGTTCTGGTTTAATGAGGAAGCACTACGCAATGAAGCGACTGGCCGGACTTTCCGCACTAGCCCTTGTCATTTCCAGCACCAGCGGTTGCAGCTGGCTGTTCGGACAGGACGGTTACTTCCGTGATCGCAGCAGCGATTACCTGGAAGCGACCCAGAAACCACCGATGCAACTGCCTGAGGGCATCCAGGAGTCCAAGCGCCTGGACCCGCTGCTGCCGATCCCGCGCAACGTCGCCGATGACACCCAGAAGGGTGAATTCACCGTGCCGCGTCCGCAGCCGCTATCCTCGGTGGCCGAGTCCAGCGATTACTCGCTGCAGAAGAGCGGCGACAACCGCTGGATCCTCGCCCAGCGCGCTCCAGCCGAAGTCTGGCCGGTGGCGCACCAGTATTTCGAAGACAACGGTTTCCGCATCGCCGAAGACCGTCCGCAGACCGGTGAATTCAACACCACTTGGCAGCGCGTCGATGAACTGTCCGCTGCGGTCGCCAAGCGCATGGGCGGGGCAGGCGACAGCGCCAGCACTGAAACCCGCGTGCGTGTTCGCATCGAGCCGGGCGTGCAGCGCAACACCAGCGAAATCTACGTGGTCAGCGTCCAGCGCCCGGCGGGCAGCAGCGACGAGCCGGCGTTCCCGTCGCGCAGCACCAACGTCGGCCTGGACTCGGTCCTGACCGACGACATGCTGGCCGCCTTGAGCCGTACTGCCGAGAAAGGCGGTTCGGTGTCCCTGCTGGCCGCGCGTGACTACGACACGCCAAGCCGCGTTTCGTTGTCCGAAGACGGCAGCGGCAACCCGGTGCTGAACCTGGGCGCCGACCTGGACCGCGCGTGGTCCAGCGTGGGCCGTGCGCTGAACCAGGGTGACTGGCGCGTCGAGGACATCAACCGCAGCCTGGGGCTGTACTACATCAACCTTGCGGAAAAAGCCGACAAGCCCGAGAACAAGCCAGGCTTCTTCTCCCGCATGTTTGGCAGCGAAGAGACCAAAGAGCAGAAAGAAGCCCGCGCCGAGCGTTATCAGGTTCGCCTGAGCAAGGTCGGCGACAACGTTCAGGTCACCGTCGAGAAGAACATCAATACCGTGGCACCGGCCGATGTGGCCCGTCGCGTGTTGAGCGTCATTCAAGACAACCTCGGCTAAGTGCGTTTCGCGGTTCTTGGCAGCGGCAGCCGGGGGAACGGCACGCTGGTTGCGAGCAACGACACGTATGTCCTGGTCGACTGCGGTTTTTCCCTCAAGGAAACCGAACGTCGACTGAACAGGCTGGGCGTCAGCGGTCATCAACTGAGCGCGATTCTGGTAACCCACGAACATGCCGATCATGTGCATGGCGTGGGTTTGCTGTCTCGGCGCTACGATGTCCCGGTGTACCTGAGCGACGGCACCCTGCGTGGCATGCGCAAGCCGGTCGAGGCCGGTACGCGGCTGGTGGCGGGGCAGGGCGTGCAGATCGGCAGCCTGAACATCGACGTGGTCTCGGTGGCCCACGATGCGCTGGAGCCGACGCAGTTCGTCTTCAACGACGGGCGTCGCCGCTTTGGCCTGCTGACCGACCTGGGCTCGTACTGCCCGACGGTGCTGGCCAGCTACAGCGGGCTGGATGCGTTGATGATCGAGTCCAACCACTGTCGCGACCTGCTGGCGCGAGGGCATTACCCGACCTTCCTGAAACAGCGGGTGGGCGGGCAATTCGGACATTTGAACAACCATCAGGCCGCAAGCCTGGTGAGCGAGCTGGGATGGCAAGGCCTGCAGCACCTGGTGCTGGCCCACCTTTCCAGCAAGAACAACCTGCCGCATCTGGCCCGGCAATGTTTCGTCGACACCCTCGGGTGCGACCCGGACTGGCTACAATTGGCCGATCAGGATTGTGGGCTCGACTGGCGCGAAATCGCCTGACGTCCCGATATTTTCAAAGGGCATCTGGCCCGGATACTTTTGCAAGCGGAGCCCATCATGGAAAAACGTGAAGAACTCTACCGCGGCAAAGCCAAGTCGGTTTACAAGACCGACGACGCTGACCGCTTGATCCTGCTGTTTCGCAACGACACCTCGGCGTTCGACGGCAAGCGCATCGAACAACTCGATCGCAAGGGCATGGTGAACAACAAGTTCAACGCCTTCATCATGCAGAAACTCGAAGCGGCCGGTATCCCGACCCAGTTCGACAAACTGCTGGCCGACAACGAAGTGCTGGTCAAGAAGCTCGACATGATCCCGGTCGAGTGCGTCGTGCGCAACTACGCCGCCGGCAGCCTGGTCAAGCGCCTGGGCGTCGAAGAGGGCATGAAGCTCAACCCGTACACCTTCGAGCTGTTCCTCAAGGACGACGCCAAGGGCGACCCGTTCATCAACGAATCCCACGTCGTGGCGTTCGGCTGGGGCACCGCCGAGCAACTGGCGCGCATGAAAGAACTGTCGCTCAAGGTCAATGACGTCCTGAGCAAACTGTTCGACGACGCGGGCCTGCTGCTGGTCGACTTCAAACTGGAATTCGGCGTGTTCAGCGACGGCTCCATCGTCCTGGGCGACGAATTCAGCCCGGACGGCTGCCGCCTGTGGGACAAGGACACCATGAAGAAGATGGACAAGGACCGCTTCCGTCAGGGCCTCGGTGGCGTCATCGAAGCCTACGAAGAAGTCGCCAACCGTCTGGGCGTGCCTCTCTAAACCGGGAGAAACGCCGCAAGCATCTGAAAAAACGCGAAAATTTCGAAAAAAAGATTCGCGTTTTAATCACAAGCTGTTATGATGCGCGCCGTTGGAGAGATGCCGGAGTGGCCGAACGGGACGGATTCGAAATCCGTTGTACCTTCGCGGGTACCTAGGGTTCAAATCCCTATCTCTCCGCCATTATTTGAAAAGCCCTGTAATTCAATGAGTTACGGGGCTTTTTACTTTCTGATTCTACCCAGCCTTTCTACCCAAAAAAATGTCCTATTCGCTGTAGAAAATCTCGGATGTTGATGAGTTTTTTAGTAGCTGGATTGAGTGGGTGCAGTCTGTTCTGTTGATGTAGCTCTCACTGCTGCGAGCAATCGCCTTCGCATTACTCGCGTAGTAAACCCAGTACCACTGCCCGGAATTGTCTTTCTTCTGCCAGTAGCATGGGTATGTGACTTCAGCCATTTCTTACGCTCCTGTCTTCCCTATGGACACCATGTCCCCGATGAAGCATAGGCGAATATTGCGTGAATCATCTTCCCCGACATTACGGTGCCGCTTGTTGGCGGCTTGCATCTGCTCCCTCCAAAACTAAATATCCTCAGCGGGCGTTCTGGACAATCAAGCACATACAGCATCCCCACAGCGCAGGGCTGATACGAATATCAAATATGAGAAGCATTCTCATCAAAGGGGGGCTGATCTGACGGAATACTGTTGATTCATCCAGTGTTGGCGTTTAACCTTGCCGGAGAACATTTGTACTCTTGGTGATGCTGACATGGATAACGATCTGATTGACTGCACTGGCTTTGAAGACCTTGGTGTTCCGAGTCCGCTGGAATGTTGGAAGCAACAGGCGCACATGCTGGCCTGTGAAGTAGGAGACCTACAGAAGGAATTGTCCAAGGCACGGCGGAATGTGCATCAGTTAGTGAGAATGCACACAGAGGCCGCTAAGGATCGTGATGTACTGGCGCTTGAGGTGATCAGGCTGAAGTGGGAATTGAGCGACAAGCTCAGAGCTGACGGGTTAGCGGCAACTGCAAGAACCAGCCCTGACTCGCAGGGCTGATTTCAAGGAATCGGGATGTTACTTCATCCTATGGAGTGTACCTTCAGTCTCCATTAGCTCAGCAAACTTTACCCATGTCAGTCGTCGTTTGTTTGCGCTGTTGCCGGATGGCACCCACTCAATGTTACCTTTGCTGACCAGTATCGTTCCGAGCTTGCTGTCATCCTTTTTGACTTCAATCTCGACATCCTGACGATGCACTAATTTGGATTGCAGATTGATCTTCACTTCATGAGCCATATGGCGTCCCTTGCATTGTTGGTGGTGGCTTGGTGCCATGTTAAGGCGAGAGACACATTCCAACAATTGCCTAAAGGTATTCATGTCATGCTTCAGCAGTCCTCATTTCACGCTTGATGCGATACACCGTAGCAACACCGCAATCTGCGAGCTTAGCAATCTGATCAGCAGCCATTGTTGGATGCTTGATCATCAGGATTTGAACCTTGGCCCATAGGTCAGCATTTTTAGCTTTGCCTGGGGGAGTCCAGCCTTCAGCAATACGCTTGTTCGCCAAACCTTGGTTGATGCGCTCAACGCGCTTTTCTTGGTCCAGACGGGCCATGGTCGCCATCAGGTCCAGCAGCATGTTGCTGATCACTTCCATGATCTGACCTGTGATGCCTTTGTCTTCGATCAGCATGTGTGTCGTTGGCAGGTCAGCGATAACCAGACGCAACCCCTTTGCCTTGATTGCTGATTTCAATGTTTCCCAATCTGTTTGGGACAGACGACTAAGACGATCCACGGATTCGCAAAGCAAGATCTCACCCGGTCTTGCGGTATCGAGCAAACGCATCAATTCGGGACGATCCAGTTTCGTGCCACTAACGTTCTCGGCGTACACACCGATGATGGTCAGTCCTTTGTCAGCGGCGAACGCCTCCAATGCAACCTTGGCACGATTGGCGTCTTGATCTTTGGTTGATGCACGAAGGTAGAGATGGGCGTTCATGTGAGTCTATCCTTTATCTTTCGTTTCGATAGACAAATGATAATACGATCAGATAGCTATCCACCAGTGCTTTTTGATAGATAACGACGAGCGGTTATCGGACTACCGTATAAGTAGACCTAAACGATAGTCTTCGATGGTGTGCTAAACCCGTTCGGGGCTTGGCGTTGTGCCAATTGACTGGGTGGGGCTTGCACCCCTTGATGCCTAGCCATAGTGATAGCAATATGCTTCTGCAAAGAATCTAACCTGAGACTTATCTGCAAGGCGGCGTGAAATGGAATTCTTGTATCTGTTTCTTGTGGTGTTGATTGGCTATTACGCCGTTGATTTCTGGAGCATGTACAAGGGCAGAAAGCCATGGCCGTTCGTGAGGCACGATTCCCTCGAGATGGACGCTCCAGGCTTGGCGCAGGCTGACGTCCCAAGGCAAGCACTGTCGATAAGGGAACAGCGGGAAAGGCACGTCAAGCGACGCGAGGCGCAAGCTGATGCGGAGAACCGGCGTATTGAGCAGGTGTTTCAAGCCTATGACAGAGTCCTGCACGACAGCCTTCAGGCAGATCATAGCCTTGATTTCAATAAGCTTTATGAGCCGTTGGCGCTACCAGTACTCGATATACCGCCACACCTAGCATTGGCGTCCGAATGCCCTAGCGTAGATACCTTCCGCCAAAGCCGATGGGCGGAATGGGTTAGCAGGCTATACCCCGGTCATGTGGCGCGCCTGATGAATGCGGAAGAAGAGCAATCCTATCTGTATCAACATGCTTTGAGTGCTTGGGAAGCATCGGAGCAAACTCGGTTAGCAGAGCTTGAGAATGTCAAAGCCGATTTTCAGCGCTCATACGATGAAGCACTTGAGCACAATGAACGGATTACCCAAAAGCAGAGCAGGCTTAGGGATAACTATCTTGCTGGTGATGAATTCGTCGTCGGAGCTTACGTCAAAAAGATATTGGAGATGTCGCCGTACCCTAAATCGCTGAAGCGGAAGGTCAAAGCGACCTATGCTGGCTCATCCAAACAATTGATAGTGGATTTTGAGCTACCAGCTTTGGAGGTCATCCCAAATGAATGTGATTTTCGGTATGTAAAAGCAAGTGACCGAATTGCGGGTAAGCGTCGCAAACCTAAGGATATAGACGACGACTACACTCGTCTAATTTCCGCAATCGCATTGAAGGTCTTGTATGAGGTCTTTGTGTCAGACGTTGGCGACGTGATTCAGGTGTGTTGCTTCAATGGCTACCTAGACACCATTGATAGGGCGACCGGTATGAAGGTGAGGCCGTGTCTCATCTCGACAAGGGCGACCAAGGAAAAGCTGGAAGCAATCGATCTGGAGCACGTGGACGCACGGCTGTGTGTTCGTGATCTAGGTTCGCATGTCTCCCGAAGCGCATCGGAGCTTCAGGCGGTAAAGCCAATCATCGAATTCAATACGAACGATCGTCGCTTCGTAGGCGAAGGTGATATGTCGTTTCTCAGTACCGCTCTGAACCTGATGGATCTGAATCCCTATGAATTTGAAAGGTTAATAACCAAGCTCTTTAAGGAGCTAGGCTTGGATGCAAAACAAACCCAGTCAACACGTGACGGTGGAGTTGACTGCGTTGCATTTGACACCCGACCCATCATTGGAGGCAAGGTCGTCATCCAAGCTAAGCGTTACCGGCATACGGTAGGCGTGTCAGCGGTACGAGACCTATTTGGCACAATGATGAAAGAGGGGGCAAACAAAGGAATTCTGGTAACTACAAGTGGCTATGGACCTGATGCATTCAACTTCATAAAAGGATTGCCCATCGAACTGATAGATGGAGGGGGCTTACTTCACTACCTGGATGCTGTTGGCATCGAGGCACGCATTGTCATGCCTGAGGACTGAAGCTGGAGATAAGGGCGACAATCGTTGACGGGCTTCAATCACGCTCATACGACCCTCAAGCCTGCTCGTGGTCGTGTCTAATCGCTCAGACAGACTGTTCAACCTCTGTTCGGCGTAGCTGGCATGTGACAGTTGGATCGTCTGCACCTGATCTATATGGCTTGACAGCCGGGCCACCTGCTTGGATGCATCGTTATCGAGGTTGATCGTGTGAATGGTGAAAATCAGTGTCGAAACTGTCATCAGCGTCATTGTCGCGCTGATTATTAAATTTATTTTCGTGTTAATCGTGATTTCTCGTTATTGCAGAGCGAAAAGCTATCGTGTTAAACATTTGACGTCAAACATACAGCATATATCGGGGTTAGAGAGATGGAGAGGGCGGATTAGACCCTCTTTCTCTGGCTTTTACTTATCCTGCTTGTTGATGATCCTTGTACTTTTCCACAAGAATCTTATGGGTGATATCGGCACTGTCATTCATCAGGCGCTCTAGCTTTGATGTTGGATCTGGTTTCGTTGCTTCCAGCAAGATATCAACATACTGCTGGATTTCCTCTTCAGACAGTTTAGTCTTAGCCGGTTCAGCGTATGATGGTTTCTTCACTGATGTTGCTGGTGCCTTCTGCTTGGCAGCATTACGGGCCAGCGCACGTTCAAGCTGTTTATTGAAAACGTCCGTAGTGATGGGCATTACGCTACTCCCTGTTCAGAAGAAAGATTAGCGAAGTAGGTGTTTGCTTCTGCCAATGCTTGATCTCGGTCCTTTTGTTCCTTGGCGTCAATAGCCTTTTGTTCTTTCCGCTTCTTATCTTGGTAGATTTGTTCGGCCAGCAACAGTTTGTTTTTCTCTTTCAGCGCTTCAAGTTCTGCCAGATATTTTTCGGTGGTTGCTTTCACCACTTCCTCTTCCAACGCGGCAATATTCTCTTTCACAAGGAAGACCGTGAGCGTGCCAAAGGAATCAGGAGGAAAATGTTCAGATAGCTTACGGCCTGCTGCGAATAGTTCTTGAAGTTCAGGGATCAGCAAGATTGCTGGTTTGCTTACCCGGTCCACTGATGCGTGACTGCGGTGGAAGTGGTAGACAGCCTGTGCGATACGCTGGTCCAGAATTTCTTGATTGAAGACAAATTCGGTGATGCTTACATTTTGTTTGGTCATTATATTATTTCCTTCTTATGGTTTTATTTGGGTAATAGTTACCCGCTGATTGCTCTTGTGAGCAAATTCATTTGAGTATTAATTGATGCCTTTTGCAAAGGCGGGAGAAGCATCTTCGCGCTACACTGCGTTACGCTATCGTCAAGTTCGCTTCGCTCTCTTGACTAACCTTAACATTTATAAAAAAGGTCATGTAAGGCTGTCACCCTGTCTACCTGCTGCTGAACCCCGTCAACTATAAGCTTTGCAGCGTAGACGACCTCCGCTTAAGGGTGTCTACCAAGGCGTCTACCTGTCACCCTTAAAATGTACCTTTCGGCATTTCGCTCTCAAGTTCTTTGGCTGTAGAGGTCAGTGACAGGCCCGATTCAAATCCAACTGGTGTTATATAGTAGCGTTGTAGCTTGGTCTTCCGTTGCTTGCATCCCATGTTGAGTAGGGCATTAGCAATTGCCATATCTGAAAGCCCGTGCTCAAAATCATCTGCACATCTAGTCTTGACCCATTTCAATGTCAGCACCTTGTTGGTTTCCACCGTTGAGGATATTACCTCTTCGAGTTTGTCGGATGTTGAAAACCCCATGAGTTCCTGTTTGCTTACAGTCATAGGCGGAGCGTCTGTTGCCCGATGTTTTGTTAGATCCACTTGCTCTAGATAGTCACGGACTAGCTGGAAACCGCCATTCATCAACCAAGGTTTGAGTTTGTCATTAAGGAAGTCGGCTGTTTCTCCCACTGAAGCTTTATGGCGGATGAATCCAGGAATCCAAAAGCGACGGTCCCCTTTCTCAAGGACCAGCGGCAAGTGATCGTTGCTGGTGATAATAAAGTTTAGATAATTGTCAATTGTTACAGTGGGTTTATGCTTTCGGTGAAGAGGAATTGTCGCGTTACCTTGAAAGCTCTTCAGCGCATCTGTTGTGCTTTTCTTACTTTTATAAACTTCATCAATCAGCGCCAGCGTCTTGCTTTCAATCACATCGTTGAAGTCACCTACCACGTCCTTCAACGCACAAACGCAGACAGAGGAACGACCCAGCAGACCAGACAGCAGTGTCTCGACTAGGAATCCTTTTCCGACACCGTGTTGGCTTCGGAGAACAGGTGTCGCAATGATTCGTTGTTCAGGCTTACGTACTGCGTGTGAGAGCCACCATCCGAAATACCTACGTTCAAGATCATCAGGGAACCAGCGCTCCAGGAACTCAATGAAAGGGGCCACCTGCTCGCGTGTGACCTTTTGGCCTGTTGGCTGAATCAGTGGAGGCTTCCACAGGTTAATGAGTCCACCAGCCAGCATAGGCTCGCCATTAGGCTCAAACCCTTCACCGTATGCCCAAGGCAAGCAGCCGAGGAGGTAGGCGGCGTCATGTTCACTCCCGCCCTGCTGTTTGTAGTAGTGGGCGACGATGCCTGCGTCGCCTTGATCGATGCCAGTAATCAAGTCTCTGAATCGTGGATATGAGTTTTGTGACGGGACACGAACAAATCGGGTCTGGACCGCTTGGAGGGCAGATGTATTAGTGTTCTGAATTGCTGCGTTGGTCATTTGTGTTTACCTCGATAGATGGGTTTTTATTTTCAAACAGTGCTTTATATAGGCCGCTGATCATTAAGTTGAGTTGATGGTTGGTGCTGGTATTGCCATAATGTTGCATGATCTTCAAGAGTTCAGACGAAGACCGTTCATTGAGATGTACTCTCATCGGATATTTTCCTTTTTGGATAGAGTTGTGAAATGGGCTTGAATGCTCATTAACTATTTAAGTCTGGCAAATTCATCTTTCAGTTCGCGATGGAGAAAATACCGTCTTACAACTGCGTTCATCATCTTAGTAAAGCTGTCGTATTGGGTGGCTTCCTCCTCCAGCAGGGCAATGAGGTCAAGCGGCATTGCAATTTTAATAATTTTAGTTTGCATTGTGTGCTCCTGTTTCTAGCAACATCAGAGATTGATGGAACTCCTTTACTTGTTCTGGGGTTTTAAATGTCTTCAGTATGCTGTTGATGTGTTCTCTGACTTTCTTGCGAGAGCCATACACACGCACTACACAGAGATTAGAGCAGTACTTATGATTTGCGTTAGTGGGTTCAAACTCGGTATTACATACTGGGCATTGATTCATCGTTATTTTCCTCGGTAGTGATATGGATATTGTGTTTAGGATTAGGGTGATCGTTTTCATCTAAGGCTTTCTGTATTACAGCAAAACCTACATTCGGGCCTTGTCCAGGTTCGTGCTTTTGATGCCATCTGTGAAACTGCATATGGCATACCTGAGAGCAAAGTTTTTTTGAAGATCTGTTGGTCTCCATTAAGCAACCGCACCACATGCAGTCTTTAATGATTGTTAAGGGCATCGAGATATCTTCCATATTATTGTTGGATGTTAGAATAACTAAAAAATGTTAATAAAAAAGCCATTTCAAGCACTGTGTAACTTTAAGTGCTGAAATAGCTTTGGCCCAAAACGGGCAAGTCTGAAGAGTTTGTATAAAGGGAGCAGGTATTAAATACGGGGGGGCTATTTTCATTTCCCTTGATTAATTATACAAAGTTAGTGCGATTTTTGCAACTAATTTATAACTAGCTGGAGTAATTAATTGTATTATTCAGACGAATGGTAATTGGTTTGTTTTTTTGATATTTAATATGCTTGTATTTGTACTAATTAGACGCGTTGGTCATGCTTAAACGTCACATATCTACGAATATATTTAATAAGTGTTTATATACTTCCTAATCAGTTCAGGAAGAACCAGATAGAGCTACCCTATAGCCAATCAAACAGTTTGAAACAAAGCGCTTGATAACGCTTGGTTTCCAGTTAGTCCTTCGACTAACACTGCATAAGATTCGCTATAGGCTCAATATCTGATCCTACCTGCACTGGCCTATGAAAAGACGTAATGTCCCTTCCTAATTCAGACGAGGTGAGATGATTGCAATGTAGGCAATCCGCAAGAATCCATAGGTAGACTCTCACGCCAGAAAACAGATCAGAGTAAGCTGCTGTTTTTATCTATCATTCTCCCCTTACCGGGAGCCAGTATGCCGATTATAGATTGCGAGCTACGGCTTGTGCCTAATACCATTCCTCTTGCACATACATCAACGCTAAGCCGAGTGGTTTTCACCGACAAACTTAGCGTTTTTTATCAAGGTACTTTAGAAGTATATAGGTAAGTTTATTTATAGTCTAGCTTTATCAATGGATACGTATAAGTTGGTGATTGTAAGTAAAGTATTAGGCGTTTAGGTTGCTGCAATAGACGCGTGAGAAAAATAAGTGAGGGGCACGGATAAACTGAGATTGTCGTTTCCAAGGATGTTTTTCCGCAACAAATAGCCCTTCAACGTCGCTTTAAAGGGCTATCCACTGGGGCTTCATGGCCGAGTAATTTAACTCAAGCCAGCGACTCCCTGAAATTGAAGTTCAGCTTACGTATGGCGTTTTCTTTCTGCTTGAAGCTTGGCCCAGCGCTGTAGACGTCGAGAGTGAACGCTTTGGTTTCGTGGCCTACAAGGTAGGGAAGGATTTCCAGCTTTACGCCAGCCTGATGTAGTTCCGTGACGACAGTCTTTCGAATGCTATGGAAGGTGTGAAGCTCGGAAAAATTCGGTTTCTTCAGTCTGCCGAATCGCTTGGATAGAGCGTCGAGCCTGATTCCATATTTGTTACTGCCACCTGCAAACAGATACCCGTCATTCCCGGATGCCTGGGAACATAGGTGCTCGTACAGGGGAAGCAGGGAAGGGTGAATTGGCACCTCTCGAACCCCTGCTGCCGTTTTGGCCTCGTTGATTTTGAATCCTACAGGCTGACCTTTGGCAAATATGGTGTCTTCAGGTTTGAGCCTACCAATCTCCTCTATACGGCAACCCGTGAATGCTCCGAACACTATCAAATGGGCCAGCGGAATATCGCCTCTGTCTATTGCCTGCGCGTGAAGATATTCGACTTCCGCCTTACTGAACGGGAGGTAGCTTTCACCTGCTGCCTTACCTACTTTCGGCAGAGTGTGGCCTTCGAATGGTGACTGAGCCTTGGCGTATCGATCACGGAAATCTGAGTGATATTTGCACGCCCATTGCCAAAAATCTCTACCGCTCCAAAGGTACTGCTGACGGGTTTTACGCGATTCAGATACGGATTCGAGGAAATCATGCACGGTGTCGAACGTAAGGGGCTTGCCCTCAGAGGTCATGAAGTCAGATAGGCGCTGGACCCTGCTGAGATGACTGTCCCTTGTCTTCTCGGACTTCACCTGATGCTCAAGCTGCTTATGCCATTGAAAGAGCATTCCTTTCGTGATGGGGCTTTTGGGCTTGAACGTAGACGGGTCTGTAAGGATTGCTTGCGCCTCGCTCGCTTCTGACTTTGAAAGGTGATTGTCCTGTACGGCGTACTTTAGTCGTACATCTCGCAGTCCCTCATACACCGCCTGATGGTGCGCAACGCTTTCGATGCCTGTAGTCGCCAATCCTTTGCGAATCGACTCGATAATGCCCGCAGCTTTCTCAGGTTCGACCCCAGCGGCTATATAGTCAGCCATGCTTTCAGCGAATCCCGGTTCAAGCGCTTTTAGCAAGCCTTCCATGTACTCAGGACCACGCTGGGAGAGTTGACCTACACCATCTAATGCTTGCTTTACTTTTCTCTCGCGGGCGTCCTTTGAAAGGACAGCCTCGTAGGCCAGCTTCTCACGCCATTTATCGCCCGTAGCGAGTTTCTGATTGCGGATGTCCTCTACCTGCGTTTTCCACTGGGAGAGATAGGACAAGCGAAGCCGCATAGCTTCAGCCCTGCTACCTGTGCCTAGGCTTTGACTGAGGATCTTGCGATTGCCGAACGCTGCCTGTACATCTTTAGGAATGTCGAAACGAACGTGCCACGTCCCACCGCGTTGCACCAGATTGTCAGCCATGAGACCATCTCAACCATTGGAGGAAAGGCTGATTCTACCCAGAATTTCTACCCAAAAAGCTAATTAAATGCCCGTATCACGGCGTTTGTTGGGGTTTGAGTGGTTAAACTGAGAGTCCCTATCTCTCCGCCATTATTAGATACGAATAAGCCCCTGAAATGATTGAACATTTCAGGGGCTTATTCGTTTCTGAAATCCGGTTTAGGGCAAATTTGGGGCAAAAGCCGCTGGGCGATCACTTCTCGACGGTGACGCCTGTGTCCAGACGCATCGACAATTCGACATCCTCGGCAAAGGGAATCGACATATAGCCCTGCTCGACAGAGCGGACCCTGGCCAGATAGTCGGGAGCGTAATCAGCGTTATCGGCAATGATCAGCGCGCCCGGTCGCAATCGGCTTTCCAACAGCGCCAGGATCTCGGGGTATAGCGCCTTGGCGCCATCGAGCAGGACCAGGTCGATGGCATCGGGCAGGTCTTGCCCCAGGGTCTTCAGCGCGTCGCCCTCACGAATCTCGACCAGGTCCAGCAGCCCGCCAGCGAGCAGATTGTCTCGCGCCCTGGCGACTTTGGACGACTCGAACTCGCTGGTCACCAGCAGGCCGCCGCCGTTGTCCCGCAGCGCGGCAGCCAGGTGCAGGGTGGAGATCCCGAATGACGTTCCGAACTCGACGATGGTGCGTGCCTTGCAGCTACGCGCCAGCATGTACAGCAGTGCGCCAGTGTCTCTGGAGACAGCCAGCGGAAAATTCTTCAAGCGTCCGTACAGATCCTGGTATTCGGTCTTGCTGCGCATCAGCCGGCCAATTTCTTCCTGCGAAACCCCGGAAAGCTCCGCGCTGTTTGAAGGGAGGCACTCGGCAGCTTCGTTGAACAGACGCTCGACGAGGGGCGCAACGGGATGCGTAGTGAGGGTATTCATGAATTTCTCCGATAGGGGGATGCGTCAATCGCAACGCCGAAATAGAATGCGACGAATCCCTCACATTTGATAATCGCATTCCCGAGCCGTCATGACCGATCCCCGCAACCCCACGATTTCCCTGCGTAAAAAGCCCAAACAGGCCCGCTCCGAAACCTCCGTTGCGGTGATTCTCGAAGCCGCTACTCAGGTTTTGGCCAAGGAAGGTGCCAGCCGCTTCACCACTGCCCGGGTTGCGGAAAAGGCGGGCGTCAGCATCGGATCGCTTTATCAGTACTTCCCGAACAAGGCGGCCATCCTGTTCCGCCTGCAGAGCGATGAATGGAAACAGACCACTGAAATGCTTTCCCGCCTGCTCGGCGATACCGCCTATCCACCTTTCCAGAGGTTGCGTCACCTCGTGCACGCCTTCATTCGCTCCGAATGCGAGGAGGCCGACATGCGCATCGCCCTCGACGATGCCGCGCCGCTCTATCGCTACGCCCCCGAGGCGCAACAGACCCGAGAAACGGGAAGGCAGGCCATTGCCCTGTTCATGAAGGAAGTGTTGCCTGAGGCTGCCGACGCAACGCGCTCACTCGCAGGCGAATTGATCACCACCACCATGAGCAGCGTCGGCAAGGAGTTTTCGCAGCAGCCGAGAACCGAGGTTGAGATCGAAGAATATGCGGCTGCGGTGGCGCTGATGTTTGAGGCGTATCTTCAGCGGCTGGGTGGGGAGTAGGGCATGAGTAGAGGGGACGGGGATGTTTAGCAACAAGGTGCGCCCGGGCGGGCGCACCTTTTTCTCGGGATTTACGCGTCCCAGGCGCGATCGCCGTTCTCGTCCTTGATACGAGTCGGCAGGCCCATCACGTCCAGCGCCTTGAGGAACGCCTGGGCAGGCAGTTCTTCGACGTTGACCATGCGGTTCACATCCCACTCGCCACGGGCGACCAGCAGGGCGGCGGCCACAGGCGGCACGCCTGCGGTGTAGGAGATGCCCTGGCTGTCGGTTTCGGCGAAGGCTTCTTCGTGGTCGGCGACGTTGTAGATGAACACTTCGCGCGGCTTGCCGTCCTTGGTGCCCTTGACCAGATCACCGATGCAGGTCTTGCCGGTGTAGCCCGGCGCCAGCGAGGCAGGATCAGGCAGCACGGCCTTGACCACTTTGAGCGGGACGATCTCGACGCCTTCGGCGGTCTTGACCGGTTGCTCGGAGAGCAGGCCCAGGTTCTTCAGCACGGTGAAGACGTTGATGTAGTGGGCGCCGAAGCTCATCCAGAAACGCACGTTGGGCACGTCGAGGTTTTTTGACAGCGAGTGCACTTCATCGTGGCCGGTCAGGTACAGGTCCTGCGAGCCTACGACTGGCAGGTCGTCGGTGCGTTTGACTTCGAACATGGTGTTGCTGGTCCACTGGCTGTTCTGCCAGCTCCACACCTGCCCGGTGAACTCACGGAAGTTGATTTCCGGGTCGAAGTTGGTGGCAAAGTATTTGCCGTGCGAGCCCGCATTGACGTCGAGAATGTCGATCGAATCAATGCGGTCGAAATATTCCTGCTGCGCCAGTGCGGCGTAGGCATTGACCACACCCGGATCGAAACCGATGCCGAGAATGGCGGTGATGTTCTTCTGTTGGCATTCCTCGAGGTGTTTCCACTCGTAGTTGCCATACCAGGGCGGCGTTTCGCAGACCTTGCCCGGCTCTTCGTGGATCGCGGTGTCCAGATAAGCCACGCCGGTGTCGATGCAGGCACGCAGGACCGACATGTTGAGGAAGGAAGAGCCGACGTTGATCACGATCTGTGATTCGGTCTCCCGGATCAGCGACTTGGTCGCTTCGATATCCAGCGCGTTCAGGGCGTAGGCCTTGATCTCTGCCGGCACCTTGAGGCTGCCTTTGGCGTTCACGCTGTCGATGATGGCCTGGCACTTGGAGATGTTACGCGACGCGATTGCAATACGACCGAGTTCGTCGTTGTGCTGCGCGCACTTGTGGGCCACCACCTTGGCGACACCTCCCGCACCAATGATAAGAACGTTCTTCTTCAATTTGTTTCTCTCTCCTTAATCCGCCAGCTTACGAGAGGCTGGACAGGTAATCGTCAAAACCGAACTCACGAACCACCTCGACGCTACCGTCGAGTTGTTTCACTGCAATGGACGGCATTTTCAGGCCGTTGAACCAGTTTTTCTTGACCATGGTGTAGCCCGCTGCGTCAACGAACGACAGCCGATCGCCGATGGCCAGCGGACGATCAAATTGATACTCACCGAAGATGTCTCCGGCCAGGCACGACTTGCCGCACACCATGTAGGTGTGATCGCCTTCGCTTGGCGCAAGTTTCGCGTTCAGGCGGTAGATCAGCAGGTCCAGCATGTGCGCTTCGATGGAGCTGTCGACCACGGCCAGGTTCTTGCCGTTGTACAGGGTGTCGAGCACGGTCACTTCCAGCGAGGCGCTCTGGGTGATCGCCGCTTCGCCCGGCTCCAGGTACACCTGTACGCCGTATTTTTCCGAGAAGGCCTTCAGGCGGGCGCAGAAGGCGTCCAGCGGGTAGTCGTCGCCGGTGAAGTGAATGCCGCCACCCAGGCTGACCCACTCGACCTTGTGCAGCAGATGGCCGAAGCGCTCTTCGATGCGCGACAGCATGCTGTCGAACAGCTCGAAATTGCCGTTCTCGCAGTTGTTGTGGAACATGAAACCCGTGACCTGATCGATCACCGCTTCGATCTTCTCGGGGTCCCACTCGCCCAGACGGCTGAACGGACGCGCCGGGTCGGCCAGCAGGTAGTCGGAGCTGCTCACCTGCGGGTTGACGCGCAGGCCGCGCACCTTGCCTTCGCAGGCCGGGGCATGACGCTCCAGCTGGCTGATGGAGTTGAAGATGATCTTGTCGCAGTTTTCGAGCATCTCTTCGATCTCGTCATCTGCCCAGGCCACGCTGTAGGCGTGCGCCTCGCCCTTGAATTTCTGGCGGCCCAGTTTCAGCTCATAAAGAGAAGAAGAGGTGGTGCCGTCCATGTACTGTTCCATCAGGTCGAACACCGACCAGGTGGCGAAGCACTTGAGGGCCAGCAGGGCTTTCGCACCGGAGTTCTCGCGCAGGTAGGCGATCTTTTCCATGTTGCGAAGCAGCTTCTGTTTGTCGATGAGGTAGTACGGGGTTTTGATCATTTCGTGGCCTCCAGCAATGCCAGCCGAAAAAGGACGGCGATTGTGCCTTCACTCGCAGGGGATCGAAAGGGCGAAACGGATTTTTTGCATGGATATGCGACGTTCGTGGCTTGATTTGGCAATGGCTGAAACATTTTGACTCCAGATAAGCTGCCCCGATCCGCTCCCTGGCTGACAACTTCTTCACTGTAAGCGGCTAATGTTTCAGCCATCATTTGGCAATCAAAAGCGTGACAAAATGTCGCAATCGCTTCGGGGCGAGTAAGATGGGCCCCCTGATTTTCTGACATCACCTCATTTTCTTCGCACGGATCCTGCGTCGAGCGTCGTGAAAGACCGACCTTGGGGGAACCGTTCGATCCTGTATTGATAGAGCAAATAGAGAAAAGGCGATTACTGATGACCAAGACTTCGCGACCTTTGTACATTTCCTACGCTGGCCCTTCGCTGCTGGAGATGCCGCTGCTCAACAAGGGCAGTGCGTTCACGCCCCAGGAGCGTGTGGATTTCAACCTGATCGGCCTGTTGCCGCAGAACGTTGAAACCATCGAAGAGCAGGTGACCCGCGTCTACAACCAGTACCAGCAATGCGCGAGCGACCTGGACAAGCACATCTACCTGCGCTCGATCCAGGACAACAACGAAACCTTGTTCTTCCGCCTGCTGGACTCGCATCTGGAAGAGATGCTGCCGATCATCTACACCCCGACCGTCGGCCAGGCGTGCCAGGAATTCTCCAAGATCTACCGCACCCACCGCGGCCTGTTCATTTCCTACCCGGACCGCGACCGCATCGACGACATCCTGCGCAGCGCCACCAAGGACCGCATCAAGATCATCGTGGTGACCGACAGCGAGCGCATCCTCGGCCTGGGCGACCAGGGCATCGGCGGCATGGGCATCCCGATCGGCAAGCTGTCGCTGTACACCGCGTGTGGCGGCATCAGCCCGGCCTACACCCTGCCGATCGTGCTGGACGTGGGCACCAACAATAAAGAGCTGCTGGACGACCCGATGTACATGGGCTGGCGCCACGAGCGCGTCACCGGCAAGGAATACGAAGACTTCATCGCGCTGTTCATCGAAGCCGTACAGCGCCGCTGGCCGGATGTGCTGCTGCAGTTCGAAGACTTCGCCCAGACCAACGCCATGCCGCTGCTGGAGAAATACCGCGACGAGCTGTGCTGCTTCAACGATGACATCCAGGGCACCGCGTCGGTGGCCGTGGGCACCTTGCTCGCCGCCTGCAAGGCCAAGAACGAGCCGCTGAGCCAGCAGCGCGTGGTGTTCCTCGGCGCAGGTTCCGCCGGTTGCGGCATCGCCGAGCACATCATTGCGGCGATGGTGATCGAAGGCCTGTCTGAGGCCGAAGCACGCAAGCGCGTGATGATGGTCGACCGTTTTGGTCTCTTGACCGACAGCATGGACAACCTGCTGGACTTCCAGAAGAACCTCGCACAGAAAGCCGGTGATGTTGCGGGCTGGGCGTCTGCCGAAGACTATCCAGGCCTGCTGGACGTGGTGAAGAACGGCAAGCCGACCGTGCTGATCGGCGTGTCGGGCCAGCGCGGTCTGTTCACCGAAGAAATCATCCGCGAGATGCACAAACACTGCGCCAAGCCGCTGGTGATGCCGCTGTCCAACCCGACCTCGAAAGTCGAAGTCACGCCGCAGGAAGTCCTGACCTGGACCAACGGCGATGCGCTGGTGGCTACCGGTAGTCCGTTTGCGCCGGTGACCGTAGGCGATCGCACCTTCCACATCGCACAGTGCAACAACTCCTACATCTTCCCAGGGATAGGCCTGGGCGTGATCGCGGCAAAAGCCACGCGCATCACCGACAAGATGCTGATGGCGGCCTCCAACGCCCTGGCTGAGTGCTCGCCGATGGTCACCGGTAAAGGCGATGCGGTGCTGCCGCCACTGAAAGAAATCCAGGCGGTGAGCAAGAAGATCGCCCTGGCCGTGGCCAAACAGGCCCAAGCCGAGAACGTGGCGCTGGAAACCACCGAAGAGATGCTGCTGGAAGCGATCGAGCGCAACTTCTGGATGCCGAACTACCGCAGCTATCGTCGTAGCGCGGTGTAAGGCCTCTGTAGGAGCGAATTTATTCGCGAATGGCCCGTACAAACGACGCATGTTTGTCGGCTGTACGATCTTCGCGAATAAATTCGCTCCTACAGGATTTTCAGCGATTTCAAGAGACCGCCCCATGGCAACACGGGGCGGTCTTTTGTTTTGCGGCAAAAGACCTCAGGATGAGCCCTCGATAGAAAACAACAAGATCATCGAGGGACGCATGCAAAAGGACAGTGTGCTCTACGACTATGTGATCGTCGGCGCAGGCCCCGCCGGGTGCCTGTTGGCCAATCGACTGTCGCACAACCCGCAACATCGCGTGCTGTTGCTCGAAGCGGGCGGGCAGGACAACTATCCCTGGATTCACGTGCCGGTCGGTTACCTCTACTGCATCGGCAATCCGCGCACCGACTGGTGTTTCAAGACCGAAGCCGAACCAGGCCTCAATGGCCGTGCCCTGAGCTATCCGCGGGGCAAGGTGCTGGGTGGCTGTTCGTCGATCAACGGCATGATCTACATGCGCGGCCAGGCCCGTGACTACGACCAGTGGGCTGCCCAAGGCAACAAGGGCTGGGGCTGGCAGGACGTGCTGCCGATCTTCAAACGTTCGGAAAGCCACTACGCCGGCGACACCGACCTGCATGGCGCCCAGGGCGAGTGGCGGGTCGAGCAGCAGCGGCTGTCGTGGGCCTTGCTCGATGCTTTTCGTGAAGCGGCGGCGCAGACCGGAATTGCTTCCATCCCCGACTTCAACGGCGGCGACAATGAAGGCTGCAGTTACTTTCAGGTGAACCAGCGACGCGGTGTGCGCTGGAATGCCTCCAAGGCGTTTCTGCGCCCCGTTGCCCAGCGTCCTAACCTGACGGTGATGACCGGCGTCGAAGTGTCGCGAGTCGCCTTCGAGAACGGCCGGGCCAGTGGTGTGCTGGCCTGCGTCGGCGATCAGGAGCAGACCTTGCGCGCGCGTCGTGAGGTGATTCTGTGCTGCGGTTCGATTGGCTCGCCGATGGTACTGCAGCGCTCGGGAATAGGCCCGCGAGCCTTGCTGGAAAGGCATGGCATCGGCGTGCGCGTGGAGCTGCCGGGCGTGGGGGAAAACCTGCAGGATCATCTGCAGTTGCGCCTGATCTATAAAGTCAGCAACGGCCACACCCTCAACCAGATGGCCGGTAGCCTCTGGGGCAAGATGAACATGGGCCTGCGTTATGCGCTCAATCGCAGCGGGCCGCTGGCCATGGCGCCGAGCCAGCTGGGAGCCTTTGCCCGCTCAGGCCCCGAGCAGACCAGCGCAAACCTCGAATACCACGTCCAGCCCCTGTCGCTGGAGCGCTTCGGCGAACCCTTGCATGGCTTCCCGGCGTTCACCGCTTCGGTGTGCGACTTGCGTCCGCAAAGCCGCGGCACGGTGCAGATTCGCTCGCCCCAGGCCGATGCCGCGCCGATCATCAAACCCAACTATCTGAGCCACGAAACGGACCTGAAAGTCGCCGCCGACGCCATCCTCCTGACCCGCCGCATCGCCGCTGCGCCCGCACTGGCTAGCTTCGAACCGGTGGAATACCTGCCCGGCGCCAGCCTGCAAAGCGAGGAAGAACTGCGCCAGGCAGCGAGCACCATCGGCACCACCATCTTTCACCCGGTGGGCACCTGCAAGATGGGCCAGGGCGTTGATGCCGTGGTCGATGAGCGCCTGCGGGTGCACGGCGTGCCCGGCCTGCGAGTGGTCGACGCCTCGATCATGCCCAGCATCACCAGCGGTAACACCTGCTCGCCAACGGTGATGATCGCCGAGAAGGCGGCGCAGATGATCATCGAAGATGCGGTGAGGGAAACCAGTGCGTCGGAAGCCGTGATGCCCGAATCGGTCACGTAACAATAAGTCTTGCCCGCGGCGGTGTGCTCAACACCGATCCCGCGGGCAAGCCCGGCTGCTACGGATCTGGGCGTCCAGGCTTATACGGCGTTGAGGCGGTCGACCATGTCAGGAAATTTTTCCACCAGCCTGATCAGCAGAGTCGCCTGTGTTTTGAGTTTTGATTTCTGGCTTGTCTTCGAGGCCCGCGCTGCGTGGGGGTTGCTTTTCTTTTCGATGCGCAGCCATGTCATCCACGCCTTGCATCATTTCGGCGAACAAATCGCGTCGTTTGATCATTTTCATTCCAGTGACTAGCGTTCCGAGAGCTCGGGAGGAGCGTGGCGACAGCGATTTTAGGTCTTGCGGCTGATCTTTTGCCCATTTTTTCATTCAGCAGTCGAAGAGACGCTTCAGATCGTGAGTGCGTAGAAATCTCCTACAACCAAAACAGCCAAACCCCACCATTTGTTCGCATCCTTTTCACGAAAAATTGATAGCCAACTGCCTAAAGTTTGCGATGTCGGCAGTGTTTTCCGTGACGCTTGACCGGCGTTGTCCTTTTAGCCAAGCAGACCCTCATGTTGAACGTAAAAGCAGTTCGTCCCGAGCTTGTGACTGTGCTCGCCAGTGTTTTCCTGTTGCTCGGGTTTAACCTGACGCTGTGGCAGCACCTTTTCACCATTACCGACTTCAGCGGTAAGGGCTTGTTGTTGCGCGGCGCTTTTGCGTTGATGGTGTTTTGCGTATTCAATATTTTCCTGACGCTGTTTGCGTTCAAGAGAGTATTGAAACCGGTGTTGATCGCACTGTTCATGATCAGTGCCGGTGTCGCTTATTTCATGAGCGAATACGGTGTATTGATTGATTCGGGCATGTTTCGCAACTTTGCCGAAACCAACGCCACGGAAGTTCAAGGCCTGTTGTCGTTGAAACTGGCAGCTTATTTGTTGCTGTTGGGTGTATTGCCTTCGGTGATGCTGTGGAAGGTGCCGGTCAACTATCGTCGCTGGCCCCGTGAGGTGTTGAGCAAGGTGCTGGTCAGTGCCGTGTGCGCGGGTGCGATCGGTGGTGTGGCGCTGCTGAACTATCAGGGTTTGTCGTCGCTGTTTCGCAATCATCACGAACTGCGCCTGATGGTGGTGCCGAGCAACTACATCGGAGCGTCGCTGGGCTACCTGAGCGAGCAGGTCAAATCGGCGCAGCAGCCGTTTGTCAGCATCGGTGAGGACGCGAAGCTGGCCACGGACTGGCAGCAGCACACGCGCAAGTCGCTGACCGTTCTGGTGGTGGGCGAGAGTGCCCGCGCCGAGAACTTCGGCATCCTGGGCTACAATCGCGACACCACCCCGCAACTCAAGCAGGAACGGGGCCTGCTGACCTTCACCGATGTGCATTCCTGCGGCACGGAAACCGCCGTGTCGGTGCCGTGCATGTTCTCCAACATGGGCCGCAAGGATTACAGCGCCAGCCAGGCGAAGAACCAGGAAGGCATGCTCGACGTGCTCAAGCGCGCGGGGCTGGACGTGATCTGGCGTGACAACCAGTCAGGCTGCAAGGGCACCTGCGATCGCGTGACGCTGCAGGATGTCAGCAACCTCAAGGACCCGGTGCTGTGTGCCAACAACGAATGCCGTGATGAGATCCTGCTGCAGGGCCTGCAGAGTTTCATCGACCATCTGGACAAGGACACCGTGCTGGTGCTGCACCAGATGGGCAGCCACGGTCCTGAATACTTCAAGCGTTATCCGAAAGCGTTCGAGAAGTTCACCCCGGTGTGCGAGAGCAATGCACTGAACAACTGTTCGCGGGAAAGTATCATCAATGGTTACGACAACACGCTGTTGTACACCGACCATGTATTGGCATCGTTGATCGACATTCTGCGCAACAACCAGAACAAGGTGGACACGGCCATGTTGTATCTGTCCGACCATGGTGAGTCGTTGGGTGAATACAACCTGTTCCTGCACGGCACACCTTATATGCTGGCGCCGGACCAACAGAAACATGTGCCGATGATCGCCTGGTTCTCGGACAACTATCAGCAATCATTTGCCGTCGATACCCATTGTTTGCAAAAAGAGCGTAATGCGCCGCTGAGTCAGGACAATCTGTTCCACTCCATGCTGGGCTTGCTGAAAGTTCAGACCCATGTTTATAACCCGTCGCTGGACATGTTTGCCGGTTGCCGAGGGATTTATACGGACGGGGTACTGGCCAATGAATGAGCAGGTGAGCGATCGCGAACAGGTGCAGCAGTACGTGCAGCGCCATGAGCAGGGGCTGGCCCGGCGCCTGAGCCTGTGGCGGGATGCGCAGCTGGCCCGCCATGCCCTGCGTGATGCCGGCGAGCCGGGGCTGGTGCTGGACGTGCCGTCGGGGGCGGGGCGGTTCTGGCCGGTGCTGGCCGAGCACGCCAACCGAGTGATCTTGGCGGCCGACCCGTCCGGCGACATGCTCGAAGTTGCCAAGGCTCAGTCGCCCCAGGGAGTACTCAAGCGCATCCGCACCTTTCAGAGTTCGCCGCTGTCGATCGGGCTGCCCTCCAACGCGGTGGACTGCATCTTCTGCATGCGCCTGTTTCACCACGTCGCCGATGCCGACCGGCGCATGGCGATCCTCGAGGAGTTCTACCGGGTGACCCGCGACACGGCCATCGTTGCCTTGTGGGTCGACGGCAATATCAAGTCCTGGCGGCGCAAGCGCCAGGAGGGCTGCCGCCTTGGGGCCGATGGCCTGCCGCAGCTGCGCAATCGCTTCGTGGCCTGTCGCGCCGAAGTCGAGTCGGAGTTTCTGGCGACGGGGTTTCGCATCGTCTCTCACCACGATTTCCTTCCCGGCTACGCCATGTGGCGGGTGTACGTGCTGCGCAAAAACGGCTGATCGTTCCGATGAACGGTCGCAATCCGCTGAGTAATCGATAAACACGCCACATGAAGTTGTTCGAGACTTGCAGGACGGATGCCCGGTAAACGCCCATAGCGATATATACTGCGCGCCATTCTTCAAGGGAGAGCCGTGTGGCCATCGATATTCACTGGATTCGCGACGACGACAGCCTCGCCCTTCATTGCGCAGAGTGGCAGAAGCTGCCATTCGTCGCCCTCGACACCGAATTCATGCGGGTCGACACCTTCTACCCCATCGCCGGGCTGTTGCAGATCGGCGACGGTACGCGAGCCTGCCTGATCGACCCGTTGCTGATCAGCGACTGGCAGCCTCTGGCCCAACTGCTGGAAAACGCCGACGTCATCAAGGTGGTTCACGCCTGCAGCGAAGACCTCGAAGTGCTGCTGCGCCTGACCGGCAGCCTGCCGGTGCCGCTGTTCGACACCCAACTGGCCGCCGCCTATCTGAACCTGGGGTTCTCGATGGGCTATTCGCGTCTGGTTCAGGAAGTGTTGAACATCGAACTGCCCAAGGGCGAAACCCGCTCCGACTGGCTGCAGCGGCCATTGTCGGAGACCCAGATCAGCTACGCCGCCGAAGACGCCGTGCACCTGGCCGAGGTCTATGAAGTGCTGCGCCCGCGCCTGTCGGACGAGAAATACGCCTGGGTGCTGGAAGACGGCGCCGAGCTGGTCGCCAACCTGCGCCGCGAGACCGATCCTCACGAGGTTTATCGCGAGGCTAAGCTGGCGTGGAAGCTGTCCCGCGCGCAACTGGCGGTGCTGCGTGAACTGTGCGCCTGGCGCGAAACCCAGGCGCGCCTGCGCAATCAGCCGCGCAACCGGGTGTTGCGCGAGCAGTCGCTGTGGCCCTTGGCCAAGACCCAGCCGGACAACCTCGTCGCCCTGGCGAGGATCGAAGACATGCACCCCAAGACCGTGCGTCAGGACGGCGAGTTTCTGCTCGAACTGATCAAGCAGGCCGGGAGCGTGTCCCCTGATCTGTGGCCGCCGGCGTTGCCCGAGCCGCTGCCGATCGAAGCCTCGAATGTACTCAAGAGCCTGCGCGCCATCGGCCAGCAGCAAGCCGAGCGCCTGGACATGGCGCCGGAGCTGATGCTGCGCAAGAAGACTCTGGAAGCCCTGCTCAAGACCGGATTCCCTGACGGTCCTTATCAACTGCCCGATTCGTTGCGTGGCTGGCGCCGCGAATTGATGGGCCAGATGCTGCTCGACAGCCTGGCCAATGCCGGAGAACAGCCTTGAAACAGATTTGCTCCATCTACCGCAGCCCGCGCAAGAACGAAATGTACCTCTACGTGCTCAAGAGCGAAGCGCTCGAGCGCGTCCCCGAAGGCCTGCTCACGGTCTTCGGCAAGCCGGTGCACGCCTTCGATCTGGTCCTGACCCCCGAGCGCACGCTGGCCCGTGAGGACATTCACACGGTGCTGGCCAATCTGGAATCGCAGGGTTACCACCTGCAGATGCCGCCCGCCGAGGAAGAGTACATCGAGCACCTGCCCGAAGAGTTGCTGCGCCGCAACGACCCGGTCTGATCGACTATTGCCCCTGCCGTTCATCGCGGGGGTATACCGGACCGCGTCAGGCCTCTCGATGCCTGCGCTTTTCACGCTGCGTGGGTATCAGACGCCGTGCGGTCGCATGTCCTGCTTTTTTCGAGTCTTTATTTCATGCGCGTTCTGATTGCCGAACACGATTACGCCCTTTACACCGAATTGCTCAGCAAGGCCGCTCCCGAGATCGAAATCCTCAGCAGCGGCGATTCTGCCGAACTCTCGAAAATGGCCGCTCAAACGCCCATCTGGCTGGGCCAGCCCGACCTGCTGGCGACCCTGCTGCGCCAGGGCCACAAACCGCAATGGCTGCAATCGACCTGGGCGGGCATCACGCCGCTGCTGGCCGAGGGGCTGCAGCGCGACTACCGGCTGACCCGCGCGGTGGGGATTTTCGGCCAGGTCATGGCCGAGTTCGTGCTGACCTACATGCTGGTCCACGAACGCGAAGTGCTGGCGCGGCTGGTCAGCCAGGTCGAGCGTAAATGGGACACCCGCACAGGTCCTGGGTTGGCCGGACGCAAGGCGCTGATCGTCGGCACCGGTGACATCGGCCTGAGCGTTGCGCAGTTTCTGCTGCCGTTTGGCGTCGAGCTGTACGGCGTCGCGTCCTCTGCCCGGGAGCAGGCGCCATTCAAGGAAGTCGGCTCCCTCGAGGACCTGCCGCGGCTGGTGGGAGAGGTCGATTTCGTCATCAACCTGCTGCCCAACACCCCGCAAACCCACGACCTGTACGACGCCAAACTGTTCGCCAGCTTCAAGCCCTCGGCGTTGTTCATCAACGTCGGCCGGGGCGTGGCGGTGGTGGATGCCGATCTGGTCAATGCCTTGAAGGAAGGGCATCTGGCGGGCGCGGTGATCGATGTCTGCCGTCAGGAGCCGCTGCCGCAGCGCCATCCATTCTGGACCGCCTGGGGGCTGCTGCTGACCGGCCACAGCTCGGCGCCGACCTCGCCAACAGCGATGACGCAGTTGTTCGTCGACAACCTTGCGGCGTACACCGCAGGCCAGGCGCTGCGCGGGGAAGTGGATTTCGTCAAAGGGTATTGATTCTCGAATCCACAGCTGTGCCTGGGTGGGAGTGAGCTTGCTCACGAAACGGTCGGTACATCCGCCAAGTCGGTAGCGGATGATCATCAGCATTCGTGAGCAAGCTCACTCCCACAGGTGACTCATCAGTCAGCGAGCCGGGCTTGTGGGCAGCCTTACAGACTGAAATCCCCCTCAGCCGCCAATTCCGCCAACGGCCGGCGTGGGCTTGGGGTTTCGCGGGCCTGCAGGTACTCGGCCAGGGTCGATTTGTCGCCCAGTTTGCCGATCGCCACCGCCGCGTGCAGCGCATAGCCTTCCGGAATCTTCAGCTCCTTGCGGGTCAGTTCCTGATCGAATCCGGCCATGCCGTGGGTGTGCCAGCCGCTCAGGCTCGCCTGCAGCGCCAGGTGGCCCCAGGCCGAACCGGTGTCGAAGGTGTGCCACAGCGCAGGGGTTTCCTCGCTGGCGCCTGGGGCGGTGAAGGTGGTCTTGGAGATCACGATCACCAAGGCCGAGGCGTGCTGTGCCCAGCCGCGGTTGAATTCATTGAGCAGGCCCAGGAAACGCTCCCAGTTCGGCGTGTCGCGGCGCGCGTAGAGAAAGCGCCAGGGCTGCGAGTTGTAGGCCGATGGCGCCCAGCGCGCGGCTTCGAAGAAGCTCAGCAGCGTTTCCTGCGGGATGCTTTCGCCGGTGAAGGCGCGGGGCGACCAGCGATCGGTGAATTGCGGGTGAATGGCGTACTCGGCAACGCGTGGGTTGGCGCTCATGCTTGAAAGTCCTGAAAGTTGACGGGATCGCAGCGCTGGTTGCGGCCTGCGAAAACACATTCGGATGGGCCGTGGACGGCAGGCATCAATCAAAGAGAAGTTGCGGGTGCTGCGCGGCCCTCTGGCGCGGGCTTGCGAGGGCATAAAGCTACTGCGCGGCACCGCCGCTGACAAGCCCGCTCGTACCGACAGTCGCCAACGCTTGGCCCCGCTGCGATGTGCCACTAGACTGGCGGCCTTTTCATCACCCGATACTGATCTTCGCGAAATCATGGCCGCCAAAGTCGAACCGTTCTGGATGCGCAAAACCCTCGATCAACTCGACCCGGTCGAGTGGGAATCCCTGTGCGACGGCTGTGGCCTGTGCTGCCTGCAAAAGCTCGAAGACGAGGACGACGGCGCGGTTTACTACACCCGCATCGCCTGTCAGTTGCTGGACCTGAAAACCTGCCAATGTACCGACTATCCGAATCGCAAGGCGTTGGTGCCCGATTGCATTCAGCTAACGCCAGGGCAAGCCGATGAATTCAAGTGGCTGCCACCGACCTGTGGCTACCGCCTGGTCAGCGAAGGCAAGGACCTGCCGTTGTGGCACCACCTGGTCTGTGGCGATCGCGAGCAGGTGCACAAGGAACGCATTTCCCAGTCAGGCCGCATGCTCAGCGAAAAGAGCGTGGCCGAGGACGACTGGGAGGATTACCTGATCTTCCGCGCCGGCTGATTCACTCGGCGCATCGCTTGCCGCTGTTGCCTGTAACCCGATCCAAGAGCCTGTCGTTTCAGGAGTGGTCTGCTCGTGCGTTATCAACTGCCGCTGTGTGCCGTCTTTCTCGCCTTGAGCCTGCCCGTCTGGGCGGCGAAGAAAGTCGATCTGGATTACCACATCACCTTGCTGCCCCAGAGCGATCAGGCCCAGGTGCGCCTGACGCTGGAGCAGGGCAGCGCCGTACGCGCGCTGGACCTGGACCTGGGTGAGCAGGGCCGCTACAGCGATTTCAGCGCCGACGGCCAGTGGTCGACCGCTGCGGCCCGTTCCGGCAACGCACTGCGTGGCGTCTGGAAGCCTGCCAGTGGCAAGGCGACGCTGACCTACCTTGTGCACATCGACCGCCACTTGCCCGACCCGCTCACCGGCAAGCCGCGCTTCGAAACCCGCATGACGTCCGATTGGGCGTTGCTCCGCGGCGAGGACCTGGTGCCCCGGGCGCACCTGAACCAACAGGACGGCGTGCGCCTGCAGACCCGCATGACGGTCGACCTGCCCACCGGTTGGAAGAACGTCGAAACCTCGTGGCCGCGCATCGGCAAGAACCGCTTTCGCATCGATGACGTCTCGCGCCTGTTCGACCGGCCCACCGGCTGGATGCTCGCGGGCAATCTGATCAATCGCCGGGCGCGCCTGGGTGAAACCGATGTCACGGTCAGCGCGCCGAAAGGCCAGGGCATGCGGCGCATGGAAACCCTGACCTTGCTGACGTTTGTCTGGCCCAAATTGCAGGCCGTTTTCCCGCGCACACCGGACAAGCTGCTGGTGGTCGGCGCCAGCGAATCCATGGCGCGCAATGCCTGCGCCGGGCACGACTCGATCTACCTGAATGCCAACCGCCCGTTGATCAGCGAGAGCGGCGCAAGCCCTTTGCTGCGCGAGCTGGTGCAGGTGTTCGGGCGCATTCAGGTGCGTGACCGCAGTGACTGGATTCGCGCCGGGATCGCCGAGTATTACTCCGTCGAGTTGCTGCGCCGCGCCGGCGGGATGACTCAGGATCGCTTCGAGGACTGGCAATCGATCCTCACCCGCGTGGGGCGCAAGGTCAGCACGCTGCGTGCCGCGCACGTCGACCCGGCCATGACCGCCCGCGCAGCGATGCTGCTGTCGGCGCTGGATCAGGAAATCCGTCAGCAGACCCGCGATCAGAAGTCGCTGGATGATGTGGTGGCCGGGTTGGTGCGGATGGGCGCGGTGAGTACCGAGGATTTCGTGCAGCTCGCGGGCGGGGTGATTGGCGAGCCGTCGAAGGTGTTGCAGAGTCCATTGCTGCAATAAGGCCCGCTCCTGTTAGAGCGGGCCCTGAGTCGCTTACTTCAGGTTGCCGCTCAAGAACTGCTTGAGGCGCTCGCTCTTCGGGTTGCCCAGGACTTCGTCCGGGTGACCGATTTCCTCGATCTGGCCCTGATGCAGGAACACCACCTGATTGGCCACCTTGCGTGCGAAGCCCATTTCGTGGGTCACCAGAATCATGGTCCGGCCTTCCTCGGCCAGGCCCTGAATCACTTTCAGCACTTCACCCACCAGCTCCGGGTCCAGCGCCGAGGTCGGTTCGTCGAAGAGCATGATTTCCGGCTCCATCGCCAGCGCCCGGGCAATCGCCACGCGCTGCTGCTGGCCGCCGGAGAGGAACGCCGGGTATTGATCGGCAACGCGAGCGGGCAGGCCGACCTTTTCCAGGTACTTGCGCGCGCGGTCCTCGGCCTCGGCCTTGGACACGCCCAGCACACGACGCGGGGCCATGGTGATGTTTTCCAGCACCGTCATGTGGCTCCACAGGTTGAAGTGCTGGAACACCATGGCCAGGCGCGTGCGGATGCGCTGCAGCTCGGCGGGGTCGGCCACATGCATTCCGGTGGCGTGGCTGACCATCTTGATCTGCTGGCCGTCCAGGGTCATGGCGCCGTCGTTGGGCTGTTCGAGAAAGTTGATGCAGCGCAGAAAAGTACTCTTGCCCGAGCCGCTGGCGCCGATCAGGCAGATCACGTCACCGACGTTGGCCTTGAGCGACACGCCTTTGAGCACTTCGTGGTCGCCGTAGCTTTTATGCAGACCATCGATGGTCAGTTTGTACATGTCAGGCATTCCTCAAGGAGACAGTAAGTAGCCGCTGCGCAGCGGCACGGTGCCGGCGACATGGGCAATCACCATGCCGGCCGTGGCCATGCGCCGCAAGGAGCGGGCGTACATAAGACCGGCATTGGTCGCGTGAACGGGGGTGACCTGATCGCTGATCGGGTCGATGACCTCGGCGATCAGTTGCCCCGCCTCGACGTATTCGCCCGGCAGGGTGCAGAACACCAGCAGCCCGCCCACCGGCGTGGCGACAGGCTCGACTGCCGCCAGCGGCGTGGCCGGGTAGATCAGTTCGGGAGCCGGCGCGGGTACACCGGCAATGGCGCCGTAGTGCATCAGGTAGCTGATGATCGCCTGGCAGTCGCGGCTGCCCAGGGCGTGGTTCACGTCGCCCTGGCCGCGCAGCTCCAGGGTCACCGAGAAGCTGCCCAGCGGGATCGGGAAACGTTTTTCGAAGCGCTGCTGCAACTGCCACCAGACCAGCGTGAAGCATTCGTCGAACGACTGCCCGCCGGAGTCCGTGGCCAGCAGGCTGGCCTGCGCACCCAGATAACGCGACAGCGGCTCGACCTGCGACCAGGCCTCAGGCGTGGTGTACAGGTGCTCCACCGATTCGAAATCGCAGTGCAGGTCCAGCACCATGTCGGCGTCGCAGGCCAGCGTCTGCAGGGTCAGGCGTAGCGAATCCAGCTGCGTCGCGCCGCTGCGGGCTTCCAGCGCGGCGCGCAGGCTTTTGCGGATCAGTGTGACGTTGTGTTGCGGATCGTCGCCCAGCAGCGGCTCGACTTCATCGCCCACCTGCTGCGCCATGTCGACGAACCAGCGGTTGAAGTTCTGCCCGCTTTCCAGCTCGTAGCGGCCCAGCGGGGTGTCCATGAGTACCTGTTCCAGGCCCACCGGGTTGGCCACGGGCACCACGACGATTTCGCCGAGCAACTGGTCGGCGTTCTCAAGCTCGGCCAGACGCTGCTTGAGGTACCAGGACACCAGCATGCCGGGCAACTCGTCAGCGTGCAGTGACGACTGGATGTAGATCTTGCAGGCGCCGTTTTCCGGGCCGTAGTGAAAACTGTGGATCTGCCGCGCGGTGCCTGGCACCGGCGACAGCAAATCGTGAGTCTGGTGGCGCATCTGCGATTCCTAGTGAGTCGGGCCGAGGAAGGCCAGCCAGCGGCGTTCGGCCAGGCGGAACAGGCCCACCAGTATGAAGGTGACCGTCAGGTAGATCAGCGCGGCGATGCCGAACGACTGGAAGGTCAGGAAGGTGGCCGAGTTGGCGTCCCGCGCGACCTTGAGGATGTCCGGCACGGTGGCGGTGAAGGCCACGGTAGTCGAATGCAGCATCAGGATCACTTCGTTGCTGTAGTACGGCAGCGAGCGACGCAGGGCTGACGGCATGATCACGTAGGTGTACAGGCGCCAGCCGGTCAGGCCGTAGGCCTTGGCGGCCTCGACTTCGCCGTGGTTCATGCTGCGGATCGCACCGGCGAAGATTTCCGTGGTGTAGGCGCAGGTGTTCAGGGCGAACGCCAGGATGGTGCAGTTCATCGCATCGCGGAAGAACGCGTTGAGCATCGGCTGGTCGCGTACCACCTGCAGGCTGTAGATGCCGGTGTAGCAGATCAGCAGCTGGATGTAGAGCGGCGTGCCACGGAACAGGTAGGTGTAGAACTGCACCGGCCAGCGCACCAGCGGGTTGGGCGAGACGCGGGCAATGGACAACGGGATCGAGGCGATGAAGCCCAGGGCAATGGAGGCGCTGAGCAGCCACATGGTCATGGCCAGGCCGGTGATGTTCTGGCCGTCGGTGTAGAGAAACGCGCGCCAGTATTCTTGCAGCAGTTCGATCATCGTTGAGCCTCCCGGCTGCCTGCGGCGTAACGCCGTTCAGCCCAGCGCAGGGCGAAGTTGGAGACGCTGGTGATGACCAGATAGATCAGCGCCGCGAGCACCAGGAAATAGAACAGTTGATAGGTGCTCTTGCCCGCGTCCTGCGAGGCCTTGACCAGGTCCGCCAGGCCGATGATCGACACCAGCGCCGTGGCCTTGAGCACCACCTGCCAGTTGTTGCCGATGCCGGGCAGAGCGAAGCGCATCATCTGCGGGAATACCACGAAGCGAAAGCGTTGCCAGCGGCTCAGGCCGTAGGCGGTGGCGGCCTCGACCTGACCGCGCGGGACCGCGAGAATCGCGCCACGGAAGGTTTCGGTGAAGTACGCGCCATAGATGAAGCCCAGCGTGATGACACCGGCAGCGAAGGGATCGATTTCGATGTAGTCCCATTCCATCGCTTCGGTAAGCGTCGTCAGCCAGGTTTGCAGGCTGTAGAAGATCAGCAGCATCAGCACCAGGTCCGGTACGCCACGGATCAGCGTGGTGTAGACCTGCGCCGGAACACGCAAGATGGCGGATTTGGACAGTTTGGCACTGGCGCCCAGCAGGCCAAGCACGATGGCCAGCAGCAGCGACATCACCGAGAGTTTGACGGTCATCCAGGTGCCCTGCAGCAGCAGCGGGCCGAAGCCCTTGAGGCTGAAGGCGGACAGTCCCAGGTTTTGCAGAAGAGTATCGAACATGTGGAACCTATACAGTCGTTAAAACGCCCATCGAATTCAGAGGGGGGATTCGGATGAACCTCTGAACGCGACGGGCGTTGTTTTCTTACTTGCCGCTGTACAGATTCAGATCGCCGAAGTGCTTCTTCTGGATCTCGGCGTAGGTGCCGTCATCGTGTAACGCTTTGATACCTTTGTCCAAAAGCGCTTTCAGCTCTTTGTTACCTTGCTTGATACCGACTGCAGTCTTGGCGGGCAGCAGCGGGTCGTCGATCGGCTTGCTGACTTCGTAGTCGGCGCCTTGTGGCGACTTCAGGAAGCCCAGCTCGGCTTGCAGCATGTCCTGCACGGAAGCGTCCAGACGGCCCGACACCAGGTCAGCGTAAACCTGGTCCTGGTTGGCGTAGGCCTGGGTTTTCACGCCAGCCTTGTCGAGGATGGCCTTGGCGTAGGCTTCCTGAATGGTGCCTTGCTCGTAGCCAACGGTCTTGCCCTTGAGCGATGCGGTGTCAGCCGACAGGCCGGAACCTTTCTTGTAGACCAGCGAAGTCGGGCCAGAGAACAGTTCATTGGAGAAGTCGATGACTTTCTCGCGCGCCGGGGTCACGGTCATGGAGGAGATCACGCCGTCGAACTTGTTGGCTTTGAGGCCCGGGATCATGCCGTCGAAATCGCTTTCGACCCATTTGCAGGTCACTTTCAGTTCTTTGCAGATCGCGTTGCCCAGGTCGATGTCGAAACCGACCAGGCTGCCGTCGGCGGCCTTCGATTCGAATGGCGCGTACGAAGGATCGACGCCGAAACGCAGCTCCTTGTATTCCTTGGCCATGGCAGTGCCAGCGGCCATACACAGAGCGAGTGCGGAAAGGGTCAGCCAGGCTTTTTTCATCGTTCAGTCCTTAAAACCAAATTGAGCGTTGTGAACACGCGAAGGCTTGCTACCGGCAGGTGCCAGACTGAAAAAAGACAGCAATTTCCGAACCAAAGAGACGAACGTGCGTTTTAAATGTACGGAGTTGTCGCAATGATGACTTTGAGCCATCTCTTGTCATTTTTTCAGGCGCCGCAGGCAGTGGGAGATTAGCGGAAATGACCGCAAAGGGCGCGCAAAAATCCGATAAGAAACGCATTCGGCGCAGGCCCGTAGCAGTCCGGCTTGCCGGCGGTAACAATCCGGGCAACACCGGTGCAGATGCGCCGTGCAGCGCCCGGTGATGCGCACCAAAACGGTGCTCAGCTCAGCAAATCCTGCAATGTCGCCAGGGTATCGGCCTCGGCCACAGGCTTGTCCAGCCGCCACCTGAGCATCCTTGGAAACCTCACCGCGATCCCGCTCTTGTGGCGTTTGGACAGCGCAATGCCCTCGAAACCCAACTCGAACACCAGGGTCGGGGTAACACTTCTCACCGGGCCGAACTTCTCAACCGTGGTCTTGCGGATGATTGCATCGACCTTGCGCATTTCTTCGTCGGTCAGCCCCGAATAGGCCTTGGCGAACGGCACCAGCGTGCGCTCGCTCGACTGCGGCGGGCCGTCCCACACGGCAAAGGTGTAATCGCTGTACAGGTTCGCCCGGCGCCCGTGGCCGCGCTGGGCGTAGATCAGCACTGCATCGACGCTCAGCGGGTCGATCTTCCATTTCCACCACACGCCCATGTCCTTAGTCCGGCCCACGCCGTACATCGCGTCCCGCGCCTTGAGCATCATGCCTTCCACGCCCAGGCTGCGGGACGCCTCACGTTGCTCTGCCAGATCGAACCAATCCTTGCCGCTGAGCACTTTCGACGGCATCAGCACCGGGTCACTGGCCTTGACGATGACCTGCTCCAGTTGAGTGCGCCGCTCATGCTGCGGCCGGGTTCGCCAGTCGTGGCCCTGCCATTCGAGCAGGTCATAAGCGAGGATCACCACAGGCACTTCTTCGAGAATCTTCTTGCCCAGGGTCTTGCGGCCGATCCGCTGTTGCAGCAGGGCGAAGGGCTGCACCGAGGCTGAGGACTCTTTCTGTTCTGTAGGAGAGGGCGTGGTGAGGGCGAAGGTATTTTCCGATTGCGGCGCAGGATCCGAGACTTTCCACACGACGATTTCGCCATCGATGACGGTGCCATCGGGCAGGGACTGGGTCAGGCTGTGCAATTCGGGGAAGCGGTCGGTGACCAGTTCTTCGCCCCGCGACCAGATCCACAGCCGTCCGTCGCGCTTGACCACCTGGGCGCGAATGCCATCCCACTTCCACTCCACCTGCCAGTTGTCGGCGGGGCCCAGCAGGGTTTCGAGTTGATCGACCGGCTGTTGCAGCGCGTGGGCCAGAAAAAACGGATAAGGGTGGCCGCCGCGCTGCGCATGTTCGTCGTCGGATTCTTCCGCGATCAGCCTCAGATAGCCCTCGGCACTGGGGCGATGAGAGAGGTCGGTGTAACCCACCAGCCGCTGGGCCACGCGCTTGCTGTCCAGATCCGCCAAGGCCGCCAGCGCGCGGGTCACCAGCAGCTTCGACACGCCGACGCGAAAACTACCGGTGATCAGCTTCAGGCAGACCATCAGCGACTGGCGATCCAGTTGCGCCCAGAATGTGGGCAAGCGCTCCTGCAACACCTCCGGCGGCAGGCCGCGCAGAGGTAACAGCCGGTTTTCCATCCAGCTGGCCAGGCCTTCGTCGGAGCTGTGTTGCGCCTCTGGCAACAGTAACGACAGGGTTTCCGCAAGATCCCCTACGGCCTGATAGCTTTCCTCGAACAGCCACTCGGGTAGCGCCGAAAGCTGCATGGCCTGTTCCCTCAAAAGACGTGTCGGCACCAGTTGGCGAGGGCGACCTCCAGCGAGAAAGTACACCGCCCAGGCGGCATCTTCGGGGGCGGCGTGGGCGAAGTAGTGCTGCATCGCCGCGAGCTTGGCGTTGCTGGAAGTGGTGGCGTCGAGTTGCGCGTACAGCTCGGCGAAGGCCTTCATGAGGTGGCCTCCTGCTCGCTTTTCGGTGCTGGCGCATCGTCTTCTTCATCGCCGTATTCGGTGGTGAAGCCCTGGGCATCCAGTCCGTTTTCTCGTAAATAGCGCACCAGCACCGCGACCGAACCGTGGGTGACCATCACCCGTTCGGCGCCAGTGTTCTCGATCGCCCACAACAGCCCCGGCCAGTCGGCGTGGTCGGACAGCGCAAAGCCGCGATCCACGCCACGCCGCCGCCGCGTGCCACGCAGCAGCATCCAGCCGCTGGCAAAGGCGTCGCTGAAATCGCCGAAGCGGCGCATCCAGGTACTGCCTCCGGCTGAAGGCGGGGCGACGATCAACGCCTGACGCAGGGTCGGGTCGGTTTTCTTGAAATCTCCGGCGTAGTGCGTTTCGGGAATCCGCACCCCGGCGGCGCGGTAGACGCGGTTGAGCGGCTCGACCGCCCCGTGAACCAGGATCGGGCCGATGCTCGGGTCGATGCCGTGGAGGATGCGTTGGGCCTTGCCGAACGAGTAGGCGAACAGCACGCTGGCCTTGCCCACGGCGGCGTTGGCCCGCCACCAGTCGTTGATGCCGGTGAAGATTTCGGTCTGTGGTTGCCAGCGGTAGATGGGCAGGCCGAAGGTGGATTCGGTGATGAAGGTGTGGCAGCGCACGGGTTCGAACGGCGCGCAGGTGCCGTCGGGTTCGACTTTGTAGTCGCCGGACGCGACCCAGACTTCGCCTTGGTATTCGAGGCGGACCTGGGCTGAACCCAGGACGTGTCCGGCGGGGTGCAGGCTCAGTTTCACGCCGTGGTGGGTAATGGATTCGCCGTATTCGAGGGTTTGCAGGTTGATGTCCTGGCCCAGCCGTGAGCGCAGGATGCCTTCGCCGGGGGCGGCGGCCAGGTAGTGCTGGTTGCCGGTGCGGGCGTGGTCGCCATGGCCATGGGTGATGACCGAGCGCTCGACCGGGCGCCACGGGTCGATATAGAAGTCTCCGGGCGGGCAGTACAGGCCTTCGGGACGGGCGATGACAAGATCCATGGTTAACCGGGTCTTTTGGGGGGCTTGTCAGGTAGAGCTTTGTTCGGGGTGGGAAGTTCGGGGTTTATTGGGTGGTGGTGAGGCTGGCTGCTTTGTTCGTTAACGTTAAGAGCAGATATTTTTTGAGTCTCAGAGTTGAGGGCATATCCGTTTCTTCGGTCACGGCGGCTTATGGTTCCGCCCTTACGGCGGGTCACTTTTTTCAAGAGCCAAAAAAGTAACCAAAAAGGCCCTGCTCCTGGTTTGGCCTCGACTTCGTCGAGGTTCCCTCACTCCGGTCTCGCTCCGTGGGCCCGGCGCGAATGGGCCATCCATGGCCCCGCGCCTCGCGCGGCATCCATGCCGCTTGGCCCACTCCACGAGACCTGCGTTCGGCCTGCACCCAAGTCGCGATTGGTGGTGTCTGTGAGATTTACGTACGAAGATCAAAAGCAACGGCAACGGCAACGGCAACGGCATGATGTTATGCGATCTGCTTTTGATTCTGCCCGAAAGGCGTAGGAGCCCGGCTCGCCGGCGGTCTGGCGCGCAGCGGCAGTAAAATCGGGCGCCTTGGCCGTGTCAGATTCACCGCGGGCACCGGATTTACTGCCGCTTCGCGCCAGACCGCCGGCAAGCCGTGCTGCTACGGAGGGCATCGCCCTCAAGCTTTTGATCTTGATGCGCGATAGCCCAGACGCCGCCAAACGCGACTTGGGTGCAGGCCGAGCGGAGGTGATGTGGAGTGGGTCAAGCGGCAGGATGCCGCGCGAGGCGCGGGGCCATGGATGGCCCA
>NZ_JBWXNG010000026.1:0-56713 GCF_056627435.1 Pseudomonas sp. 2 | reverse complement strand
CGACCTGAATCGAAGCCCCTCCGCGCTATCTGAAACGCTCAACTCGTTGATATTCAAGGAGTTTTTCGTTCCTACTGCGTCAGAAGTGGGGCGAATTATAGAGAGATCGAGAGGCGCGTCAAGCACTTATTTAAACTTTTGTTACAGCAGAAGCGCGCCGACCCAAAACACGGGGGATTCGCTTCGCTACAACCGGAACTCTGACAGCCAACAACACAGCACCAATCACCGCATACACCGACCACTCTTTCAAATCAGCCCGCACAATCCACAACATGTGCAACAACCCAAGCCCCAAGATCACATAGATCAACTTGTGCAGTTTCTTCCAGCGCGCGCCCAATCGGCGCTGGCTGTAGCGATTCGAGGTGACAGCCAACGCAAGCAGGCAGAGAAAGCCCAGACTGCCGACAATGATATAGGGACGCTTGACCAGCTCGACACCCAACTGGGCCCAGTCAAACCCGAGTATGAAAAAGCCATAGGCGAGCATGTGCAGCACGACACTGGCAAAACACCACAACCCCAACTGCCTGCGAACAATGATCCACCCCGGCCACCCCGTCATGCGCTGCAATGGCGTCATCGCCAGGGTGATCAGCAGCAACACCAGTGTGCCCAGGCCGAAACGATCAACCAGCGCTTTGCCGGGATCAGGCCCGAGGTCGAGAATCCACGCCTGATGAAGCCAGAACACCGGCACCACGGCGATTGCCAGAAAAACAGCCAGACGCCACCACAGATATCGCATTAATAGTCCTTGCGCAGATCCATACCCGCATAGAGAGACGCCACCTGCTCTCCATAGCCGTTGAACATCTCTGTCTGGCGAATGTTCGGACTGAACAGTCCGCTGGGCAGTCGCCGTTCCCGCGCCTGGGTCCAGCGCGGATGATCGACTGTCGGATTCACGTTGGCATAAAAGCCGTACTCGTTCGCCGCGATGCTCTGCCAGGTGGTCTTGGGCTGCTCACTGACCAGACTGATGCGCACGATGGACTTCACGCTCTTGAACCCGTACTTCCACGGCACCACCAGCCGCAGCGGCGCACCGTTCTGATTCGGCAACTGCCGGCCGTACATGCCCACCGCCAGAATGGCCAGCGGGTTCATCGCCTCATCCAGACGCAGCCCTTCTACATAAGGCCAGTCGATCAGGGCAAAACCCGATCGCTGCCCCGGCATGCTCTGAGGGTCCTGCAAGGTTTCGAAGCGGATGTATTTGGCCTTGGATGTCGGCTCGACCTGCTTGAGCAGCTCGGAGATCGGGAAACCTAGCCACGGTATGACCATCGACCACGCCTCGACACAACGCAGGCGGTAAATCCGCTCCTCCAGTTGATAAGGCTTCATGAAATCTTCAAGGGCGTATCGGCCTGGTTTGCCGACCTCACCATCGACCACCACGCTCCAGGGCTCGATCTTCAGGGAACCTGCATTCCGCGCAGGGTCGCCCTTATCGGTGCCGAACTCGTAGAAGTTGTTGTAGTGGGTCGCGTCCTTGTACGGAGTGATCGCCTCATCCTTTACCGTGACGGCCTGCCATTGGGTGGTCGAAAGCTTGTCGTTGAACCAGGCGGGGGCAGTGCTTGCTTCCACCCCGTCATAACGAGACGGATCGGCAGCCTGCGCCCAGGACGGCAACACGCCGACAGCCAGGCCTGCAGCAGAAGCGCCCAACAGTGCGCGGCGAGAGAGATAAATGGATTCGGGAGTGACATCCGACTCGTTGCAGGCGGATGCGCTGGGGATCTTGATGAGCATGACAACTCCACAGTCAGCGGGATGAATGCACCATACAGACTGTGGAGTATGCGGGGAAACGCAGGTTCGGTTCTATTTGTTGCGACGCAGACGCAGCAGGTACTGGATCGGCCCGGAAGCCGCGTAACCGAGAAAGATCAGCAGCAGAATACGCGGCGGATCGCTGAACACGACCGCAAATACCAGCACAACGGCCAGAATCGCAACAAAAGGTACGCGGCCCTTGAGGTCCAGTTCCTTGAAGCTGTTGTACTTGATGTTGCTGACCATCAGCATGCCCGCTGCAGCCACCAGCAACGCCACCAGGAACGACAGCTTGGAGCCCTGAATCCCGTAGTCGCTGAAGGCCCAGACCGTACCGGCAACCACGCCCGCAGCAGCGGGGCTCGCCAGGCCAATGAAATAACGCTTGTCGGCCTTGCCCACCTGCGTGTTGAATCGAGCCAGGCGCAACGCAGCGCCAGCGACATAAATAAAGGCGACCATCCAGCCGACCTTGCCCATGTCACCCAGCGCCCAGCCGAACGCCAGCAATGCCGGCGCCACGCCGAAGGCGACCATGTCCGACAGCGAGTCGTATTCGGCGCCGAACGCGCTCTGGGTGTTGGTCATGCGCGCCACGCGACCATCCAGGCCGTCGAGGACCATCGCAACGAAAATGGCGATGGCGGAAAAGGCAAAGTACTTGCTCGCCCCTGCCGCATCGCCGGCGCTCAACGCGCTTTGCGCGCTCATGGCGCTGATGATGGCGTAGAAGCCAGCGAACAGGTTCGCAGTGGTGAAAAGGTTCGGCAGCAGGTAGATGCCACGATGCCGGACCTTGCGGCCCTCGGCGTCGTGACCTTCTTCTACATGCTCGTCGATCGGCAGCAGACTTTCGGCGTCAGAGACCTTGTTCGGCTCTTCGGGACGTTCGCTCATGGACAATACCTTGCAACCAGGAATTTTCGACAATGCTCGCGGCGACCTCGCGCCGGCAAACGATGCAGCTTTATACCAGATGAGCCCCCATAACGAAAAAACGCGACCCGAAGGCCGCGTTTTTCGTGAAGCAGAACCCGCTTTGAAAAAGCTTAGTTCTTGGTCTGGTCGACGATTTTGTTCTTGGCGATCCAAGGCATCATCGAGCGCAGTTGCTCGCCGATGATTTCGATGCCGTGAGCCTTATTGTTGCGGCGCTTGGCGGTCATCGATGGGTAGTTGCTCGCGCCTTCGGCGATGAACATCTTCGCGTATTCGCCGTCCTGGATGCGCTTCAGAGCGTTGCGCATGGCCTGACGGGATTCGGCGTTGATGACCTCTGGGCCAGTCACGTACTCGCCGTATTCGGCGTTGTTGGAGATCGAGTAGTTCATGTTGGCGATGCCGCCTTCGTACATGAGGTCAACGATCAGCTTCAGTTCGTGCAGGCACTCGAAGTAGGCCATTTCTGGCGCGTAGCCAGCTTCGACCAGGGTCTCGAAACCGGCTTTGACCAGCTCAACGGTACCGCCGCACAGTACGGCTTGTTCGCCGAACAGGTCGGTTTCGGTTTCGTCCTTGAAGGTGGTTTCGATGATGCCGGTACGGCCACCGCCAACGCCCGAAGCGTAGGACAGCGCGACGTTCTTGGCGTTGCCCGAAGCGTCCTGGTAAACAGCGATCAGGTCAGGGATACCGCCGCCTTTGACGAACTCGGTACGTACGGTGTGACCTGGCGCTTTTGGCGCGATCATGATCACGTCCAGGTCAGCGCGTGGAACGACCTGGTTGTAGTGGATCGAGAAACCGTGGGAGAAGGCCAGGGTGGCGCCTTTCTTGATGTTCGGCTCGATTTCGTTCTTGTACAGGGCGCCCTGGAATTCGTCCGGGGTCAGGATCATGACCAGGTCGGCAGCAGCAACGGCGGATTTGACGTCGGTCACTTTCAGGCCGTGGGCTTCAGCCTTGGCGACAGTGGCCGAACCTTGACGCAGACCTACGGTGACATCAACGCCGGAGTCTTTCAGGTTGCACGCTTGGGCGTGGCCCTGAGAGCCGTAACCGATGATGGCAACTTTCTTGCCCTGGATGATGGAAAGGTCGCAGTCTTTGTCGTAATAAACTTTCATGAAATTCCCCTGTTATCTTGGCCGCAAGGCCATTCGCTATATATGTAGGTTAGATGCTCAGCACTTTGTCGCCACGGGCAATGCCCGTGACGCCGCTGCGTACGGTTTCCAGGATGGCGGTGGTGCCAATGGCCTGGATGAAGCTATCCAGTTTGTCGCTCGTCCCTGTCAGCTGCACGGTGTACACACTGCTGGTTACATCAACGATCTGGCCGCGGAAGATATCCGTGGTGCGCTTGATTTCGGCGCGCTGGGCGCCAGTGGCCTTGACCTTGATCAGCATCAGTTCGCGCTCGATGTGAGCACTTTCCGACAGATCGACCAGCTTGACCACTTCAACCAGTTTGTTGAGGTTTTTGGTGATCTGCTCGATCACCTCATCATGGCCGACGGTGGTCAGCGTCAGACGCGACAGGGTCGGGTCTTCGGTCGGCGCCACGGTCAGGCTTTCGATGTTGTAGTTGCGCTGCGAGAACAGACCGACGACGCGAGACAAGGCACCCGGTTCGTTTTCCAGCAACAGCGAAATGATGTGCCGCATATTAAGTACGCTCCGTCTTGCTCAGCCACATGTCGCGCATCGAGCCGTCTCTGATCTGCATCGGATAGACGTGCTCAGCCACGTCGACCTGGATATCGAGGAACACCAGGCGATCTTTCATGGCGAACGCTTCTTCCATCTTCGGCTTGAGGTCTTTCATGTCGGTGATCTTCATGCCGACGTGACCGTAGGCTTCGACCAGCTTCACGAAATCAGGCAGCGACTCCATGTAGGAATGCGAGTGACGGCCGCTGTAGCTCATGTCCTGCCACTGACGGACCATGCCGAGCACGCCGTTGTTGAGCAGGATGATCTTCACCGGCAGGTTGTACTGCAGGCAGGTCGACAGCTCCTGGATGTTCATCTGGATGCTGCCTTCGCCCGTGACGCAGGCCACGTGTGCATCAGGGAAGCTGAGCGCAACGCCCATGGCCGCCGGAAGACCGAAGCCCATGGTGCCCAGGCCACCGGAGTTGATCCAGCGGTTAGGCTTATTGAAGCGGTAGTACTGCGCGGCGAACATCTGGTGCTGGCCGACGTCGGAGCTGACGTAAGCGTCGCCCTTGGTGACTTCGCACAGGGTTTCGATCACGGCCTGAGGCTTGATCACGCTGCCATCGCCACGGTCGTACGGGAACAGGTCGCCACCGGCGCGCCATTCGTCGATCTGCTTCCACCAGGTCACCACCGACTCCTTGTTAGGGGTCTGGCCGATTTCCTTGAAGGTCGCAACCATTTCGGTCAACACGCTTTCGACCGGACCCACGATCGGCACGTCGGCCTTGATGGTCTTGGAGATCGAAGCCGGGTCGATGTCGATGTGGATGATCTTGGCACCCGGGCAGAAGCGCGGTGCACCGTTGATCACGCGGTCGTCGAAACGCGCGCCGACCGCCAGGATCACGTCCGAGTGGTGCATGGTCAGGTTGGCGGTGTAGCTGCCGTGCATGCCCAGCATGCCGACGAACTGACGGTCAGTGCCAGGGTACGCGCCCAGGCCCATCAGAGTGTTGGTGACCGGAGCGTTCAGCAGTTGAGCCAGTTCTGTCAGAGGCGCCGAACCGTTGCCCATGACCACGCCGCCGCCGGCATAGATAACTGGACGCTTGGCGGCCAGCAGCATTTCCACGGCCTTGCGGATCTGACCCGAATGCCCGCGAACGGCCGGGCTGTAGGAACGCAGCTTGGCTTTCTTGGGGAAAACGTATTCGAATTTTTCAGCCGGGTTGGTCATGTCTTTCGGAATGTCGACAACGACAGGACCAGGGCGGCCGGATTGCGCCAGGTAGAAAGCCTTTTTCAGGACTTCCGGGATTTCCGACGGGTGCTTGATCATGAAGCTGTGCTTCACGATCGGGCGGGAGATACCGATCATGTCGGTTTCCTGGAAGGCATCGGTGCCGACCATGGTGCTGGGCACCTGACCCGACAGAACGACCATCGGGATCGAGTCCATGTAGGCAGTTGCGATACCGGTGATGGCGTTGGTGGCGCCGGGACCGGAAGTCACCAGTACCACACCGGCCTTGCCGGTCGCGCGGGCGTAGCCGTCGGCCATGTGTGTAGCCGCCTGTTCGTGACGAACGAGGATATGGCTCACAGCCGGTTCTTTGAACAGCGCGTCGTAAATATGCAGGAGGGCACCACCCGGGTACCCGTAGATATGCTCAACGCCTTCGTCACGCAAAAAGCGGACGACCATTTCAGCGCCAGATAAAAGCTCCACGTTGTTCACCTCTAAAACGCCAGAATACCGTCCACAGGAAGAGGAGACGGGTCTTAATAGGTTTACTGCCAAGCAGAGCATGAGCGACGGTGGTCGCCGACTACGTCAGCACTGACTGAGCAAGTATTGGGAATCAGCCCATTAATGTTTCGGGGTCTTCCCACCCAGCGCGAGGTAACGCGTTGCGGGTGTAACAGGTCGGCGCGGGTGTGCGCCTCATGATCTGCCGAGACGGTCTGCTTCTGGCAGTCCCTCTACAGCGGACTTTGGATTGTTCTGATTCGACCCTCGCAAGTCAAGTCATCGATGCGCTTTCTTCACTCACAGCAGATGAAAAGGCACCGAATGAGGTCGCGATGGCATGCTTGTGATAGGTTGCACCTGCACAGCACTCGAAGTTAAGGAAGCAGTATGCGCTGGATGATTCTTGCTGCCACGCTGACCCTGGCCGTCGGCTCCACGGCCAGTCAGGCCGCCCAGATCTACAAGTGGGTCGATGCTCAAGGCGTGACTCACTTCGACGCCCAGCCGCCCGCCGGGCAGTCGGCGCAGGAAATCGACACGCAAAAGCCGGTGCCCCCGCCCGCCCCTTCATCGGCACCTGCCAAACCGTCAAATGACCAGGAACAGCAGGCTGTAGACGCGAAGGTCAAAAGACAGGTCGCCGCGCAGGAGTCCAGACGCAAGGAATACTGCGAGACCCAGCGCACCAATCTTGCGCAGTTGCAGAACAATCCAAGGGTTCGCGAAGAAGTGAACGGCGAGTTCAGACGCTTTACCGAAGAGGAGCGTCAGGCACGTATCGCCGAGGTCAAGAAGTCCATCGACGATACCTGCAAGTGAGCGTCAGGCTGACTCGGTGATCAACTGATCGAACTGCTTGAGCAAATCCCGCAAGGCGCGGGTTTCTGCGGCACGCTCGGCGTAGACCATCTGCGCCATTTCCAGAATGCCCGAAGCGTTGGGCAACGCCAGATCCTGCTCCAGGATGGTTTTCATCCGGGGCAGGAAGATCCATTGCAGCCACTGATCGAAATCCAGCGTATCAACACAGAACGGCTCGCGGCTGGCCAAGGCTTCGTCGCTGGGCGGCACGTCTTTCCACATGCCCAGCGTACGCAGCTCGCGCTCGATCAGCAGCAGCTGATCGGCGATCTGGGGAAAACGCTTATCCATTGGCCTTCTGCCGCGCCAGCGCAGCACCGGCTGCATCGCCCTGCTTCTCGCGCGCCTGGGCGATCAGGTTCCACAGGCTGGCCTGCAGGCTGGCACGACCGTTGGCGTAGGTCAGGCCGCGACGGGCCAGTTGCTCAGCCTGCGGCGCATCGCCCTGGGCCAGACGCACCTGCGCCAGTTTGTACAGCACTTGTGGCTCACGCGGGGCAACCCGCTGGGCGCGCTCCAGACTCGACGATGCGCCATTGAGGTCGCCGCTGCTCTGCTGTTGCTGAGCGGTGGTCAGCAGGGCCAGCACCGGACCATCGAGCTGTTCGTCAGCCGACAGACCGCCGCTAGACGCCGACGGAATGCCGGTCGGCGCCGACGGAATGCCGGTCGGCGCCGAGGACGGCATGTTGTAGGTGTTGCCGGTGGCCGCCGGTGGCGTGTAGGTGTTGTTGATCGGCGCCTGATTCACCGGCGAGGTGTCGATCGGCGCAGGCGATGTGTTGATCGGCGGCGTGAAGGTCGAAATCGGCGCAGCACTGGCGCTCGCCCCGCCCGGGATCATCACCGTGACGCCGGAGTCTTCCTGAATCGACTGAGACTGCGATGGCGTCTGCGCCTGGACCGGTGTGCGATAGGTGTTGCTGCGGTTGGCCGACACGCGCTCGCCGTTGGAAACGCGCGAGCCGGAGTCCACCACCGGAATGTTGCTGCGCGTTTGCGACGCGCAGCCGTTGAGCAAAGCCAGGGCCGCTAAAGCCGGAATCCACCACTTGTTCACTTCACACCCTCTTCGCTTAGTTCAACCAGCCCTTGACCCAATCCATGACCGACTCGGCAGGCGCTGTCGGCCCGCCGCACGTTGGCCCAGGTTGCGGCTCACTGCCTCGAATATACGGCATCTGCACCGCATTCGGGCAGCTGGCATCGGTGCCCTGCCCGGTCGACGCATTGACCCATGCCTGCACCACGTTATCGGGCATCGCCATGTCCAGCGGCAACGGGTCGGCCTTTTTCATGAAATTGGTCCAGATCTGCAACGAACCGGTGGCCCCGGTGAACGGCGTCTTGCCGTTGTCGTCGCGGCCCATCCAGACGATCGCCAGCAGATCCTGACTGAAACCGGCGAACCAGCTGTCACGCGAATCGTTGGTCGTACCGGACTTGCCCGCCAGATTCAGCGAGCTTGGCAATACGTTGTACACCGATTTGCCCGTACCCTCGCGCATCACGCGCTGCATGGCGTTCTGCAGCAGATAGATGGAGCCCGGATCGAAGCGTTGCTGAATCTGGAACGGATAACGCTTGAGCGGCTCGCCTTCGGCGGTCAGCACGCTGCGAATCCCGCGCAGCGGCGTATTGAAGCCGCCACTGGCGATGGTCTGGTACATGGTCGCCACTTCGATCGGGGTCAGGGCGCCAGCGCCCAGCAGCATCGACGGGAAGGTCGGCCAGTCGCGGGTCACGCCCAGCTTGTTCAGAGTCTTGAAGACATTCGGCACGCCCAGATCCAGACCCAGCTTGGCGCTGGACAGGTTGTAGGAATGCGCCAGGCCCTGATACAGGAAAATGTTGCCGTGGGCCTTGTGATCGAAGTTCTGCGGTTTCCAGATTTGCCCGTCCGCGCCTTTGACCTGGAACGGTTCGTCCGGCACCCAGCTGGTCAGCGTGTATTGCTGCGGACGCTCCAGCGCGGTCAGGTAAATGGCCGGCTTGACCAGCGAGCCGATCGGGCGCACTGCGTCCAGCGCGCGGTTGAAGCCGGCGAAACCGGCCTGGCGGCTGCCGATCAACGCCTGCACTTCGCCAGTTTCCGGGTTGGTCACGACCATCGCCGTTTCCATCTCTTCCGAGCCTTTGCGGCCGGCCATTTTCGCGAAGCTTTCACGCACCGCCAACTCAGCCTTCATCTGCAGGATCGGGTCGAAGCTGGTGAAGATACGCAGGCCTTCTTCGGTCAAGTCTTCGTCGCGGTAGTCCTGGCGCAGCTGGCGTTTGACCAGATCGAGGAAGTCAGGGAACGAGCTGTCGGCCAGCGAGCCGGTCTTGGTCACGCCCAGTGGCATTTTCTTCGCAGCAGCCACCGCTTCCGGCGTGGCGACGCCCTGCTGTTCAAGCAGGTCGAGGACCAGATTGCGACGTTCCAGGGCGCGCTCGGGGTTGCGCCGCGGGTTGTAGTAGGACGGCCCCTTGACCAGCCCCACCAGCAACGCGACCTGATGCAACTTGAGTTCCGACAACGGCTGGCTGAAGAAATACTGGCTGGCCAGACCGAAACCGTGCACCGCACGCTGGCCGTCCTGACCGACAAACACTTCGTTGAGGTAGGCCTCGAGGATTTCCTGCTTGCTGTAGTGAATCTCCAGCAGGATCGCCATCATCGCTTCAGTCAGTTTGCGTGACAGGCTGCGTTCGTTGGTCAGGTAGAAGTTCTTGACCAATTGTTGCGTCAGCGTCGAACCGCCCTGGCGCATCTGGCCGGCCGAGGCGTTGACCCAGAAGGCCCGCAGGATCGACTTGGGCGAGACGCCGAAATGGTGATAGAAGTCGCGGTCCTCGACAGTGACCAGGGTATCGAGCAGATACGGTGGCGCCTGATCGAGCTTGATCAGGATGCGGTCTTCGAGGTTTTTCGGGTACAGGCCGCCGATCAGCAACGGCTCGAGACGCGCCACCGCCAGCTTGGAGCCGTTGGCGGCGGTCAGGTCGGCGACGTAATCGCCCGAGAAACGCACGTGAATCTGCTGCGCGGGGTCGGCGCCTTCATAAAACTGAAAGCCGCGTGTATTGAGATCGACGTTGTTGCCGTTCACCGACGCGGCGCCCGGGCCGTTGGCCACGCTTTCGCGGCGATAGCCCAGGGCGTCGAGCTCGATCAGGAAGTCGTCGCGCGACAGCTTCTGGCCGACGAACAGTTCCAGTGGCCGTGCATAGACCTTGGCCGGAATCGTCCAGCGCTTGCCGGAGAATTTTTCCTGGACGATGGAGTCCAGGTAAACGGCGAAGCAGGCCAGGATGACCAGCCCGACAAGACTGAGTTTCAGGGCCCAGCCCAACAGGCTGCGAAGGCGGCTGTTGGCGGGTTTGGGGGATTTTTTCGAAGTACGGGATCGAGTCATGGCGGCGGATTATACGCACTTTCAGGGTCATCGGCAGACCACCCTCGCGGCGGTTTTCACCAACGCGCCGAGCGGCCATAATGGCGCCTTTAGACACTTTAAATATCGACTTGTCACCTTCAAGGACCGTCCGTGAGCCAGACACTGATCGCAGCTCTGCAAAACCCTGCCCTGTTTCCCCATCCCGTGGAGCAGTTTCAGGTCATCGAGACCCATATTTCCTGGGTTCTGCTCACTGGCCCCTACGTGTACAAGATCAAGAAGCCGATGAACTTCGGCTTCCTCGATTTCACCACGCTGGAGTCCCGTGGGCACTTCTGCCGCGAGGAGCTCAAGCTCAATCAGCGCCTGACCGACAATTTGTATCTTGAAGTGTTGCCGGTCACCGGCACTGCCGAGGCGCCACAGCTGGGCGGCGAAGGCGAGGCTATCGAATACGTGCTGAAGATGCGCCAGTTCCCGCAGGATGGCCTGCTCAGCAGCCTGCAGGCGAAGGGCGAACTGACCACTGCGCACATCGACGACATGGCCCGGCAAATCGCTGAGTTCCACCTGAGCGCGCCGCGCGTGCTGTCGGAAAACGTCCTGGGTTCGCCCGAAAGCGTGATGGCCCCGGTCACTCAGAACTTCGAGCAGATTCTGCCGTTCCTCAGCGAAAAATCCGACCTGGTCCAACTGCAAGCGCTCGAAGCCTGGGCCAACGCCAGCTTCGAACGCCTCAAGCCACTGCTGGCTCAGCGCAAGGCCGACGGTTTCATCCGCGAATGCCATGGCGACATCCATCTGGGCAACATCACCCTGATCGACGGCAACGTGGTGATTTTCGACTGCATCGAGTTCAACGAGCCGTTCCGCATGACCGACGTCTATGCCGACATCGGCTTTCTGGCCATGGACCTGGAAGACCGCGGCCTCAAGAGCCTGTCGCGGCGCCTGGTCAGCCAGTACCTGGAATACACCGGGGACTACGCGGGCCTTGAGCTGCTGAATTTCTACAAGGCGTACCGCGCGCTGGTTCGCGCCAAGGTTGCGCTGTTCAGCCTGCAGCCGGACACCGACAACATCCAGCGCGCCGCCACCCTGCGCCAGTACCGCAACTACGCCAACCTAGCCGAGAGCTACAGCGCCATCCCTTCCAGCTTCCTGGCCATCACCCACGGTGTTTCCGCCGTTGGCAAAAGCCACGTGGCCATGCGTCTGGTCGAGGCGCTGGGCGCCATTCGCCTGCGCTCGGACGTCGAACGCAAGCGCCTGTTCGCTGACAGCCAGGACCTCTACGCTGCCGACGTCAGCGCGGCGACCTACAAGCGCCTGAACGAGCTGGCAGCGGTGGTGCTGCACGCCGGCCTGCCGGTGGTGATCGACGCCACGTTCCTCAAGCACGAGCAGCGCCTGGCCACCGCCCAGGTGGCCGAAGCCACCGGCGCGCCGTTCCTGATTCTCGACTGCTCAGCGCCCAAGGCTGTAATCGAAGGCTGGCTGGCCCAGCGTCAGGCGCAGAATAACGACCCGTCCGACGCCACCATGGAAGTCATCGAAGCCCAACTGGCCAACCGCGAGCCGCTGACCGCAGACGAAACCCTGCGCAGCCGCCATGTGGAGACCAACCTGAGTGGCGATCTGGACAAGCTGGTAACCGACATTCGCCAGTATTTGCCGGGGCTGTAACGCAACTTTGTGAACCGGTTATCGAGACGTGAAGGCCGCTCTTCACGGCTCGACAATAGTGGCATTATAATGGCGCCAGAAATCCAACAAGGTGGCGCCACGATGACCCAGCCCAAGCAGCTCGACTCACCGCTTTTCGCCTTGCTGCGAAAAGATGACGTAACAGCCTTCAACCTCCAGCGCCCGAAGAACGGCCCTATCGATCTGGCCGGCGGCGACTTTCGCGGCCTGGACCTGCGCGAGCTGAACGCTGAGGACATCGACTTCACCGATGCCTATTTCCGCTCTGCCGACTTGCGCGGCGTCGACTTTCGTACAGCCTCCCTCGAAGGCGCGAGCATCGCCCATGCGCAGATCTCCGGGGCGTACTTTCCTTCCGAACTGAGCGCTGACGAAATTCTCATGTCGGTCAATTTCGGCACTCGCCTGCGTTACCGTACCCGCTGACACATTCGCAAGCTTTCCCACAAGACTCTCGCCTGCGCCCTGCATGCACGGACATGCCGGGCCCGAGCCGTTCGGCGGTTTTCTCGCCTGCCTTCCTACCGTCCGGCGCCTGCCCCCTCTGCCCCGCCCTACAGCTGCCTACACTCATTCCATGGCTTGCGCCCGCAGTTTGTCCAGGCCAGGGAGGCTATTTCATACGGAGCAACACGCCGCCAGGAGGCGTCACCATGGACGACGAACTGCAATCGCTGCGCAATCTGGGCAAGACATCCGCCCAATGGCTTCACGCTTCAGGCATCCACAACGCCGCCGATCTACGCCGCATTGGCGCCATCCATGCCTTTCGCGCCGTCAAGACGCGCGGCTTTCGCACCTCCAAGGTCCTGCTGTACGCAATCGAAGGTGCCCTGCTTGACCGGCATTGGTACGAGCTGTCCGAGGAACTCAAGGACTCGCTGAACCGCCAGTTGATCAAGCTCGATCTGGAAGCGCTGAAAGCCGGCAAAACCCACCCGGAAAAATAGTTTGAAAAAGCCTGTTGACTTACAAATGAGAATCACTATGATTATCACATCCAGTCGCGAGACTGGCTGGTAACCTGAAAGGCTCCTTGGTTCGGACTCTCAGATTATCTCCTCATCAGGCTAATCACGGTTTTTGACCCGGCATTTTGCCGGGTCTTTTTTTGCCTGCGATTTCTCACAGGCCCCTCACGGGCAAACGCCCAGCTCTTGCAGCAGGTCATCGAGCAGGCTCGCCGCGCCCAGGCGCATTCTTTCGGGCGCCAGCCACATCGGGCCGAACCGGTTCTGCGCCATCTCGATGTAGGATCTTGCCTGCGCCAGCGATCGGACATTTCCGGACGCCTTCAGCCCCACCAGATAACTGCGCTCGGCAATCGACTCCAGCAAAATCCGCGCAGCCTGCGGCGTGGCTCCGACAATTTGCCGCCCGGTACTGGTCTTGAGAAACGACGCCCCCTCGCCAATCGCAACGCGGCAGACGCCATGAATGATCTGCGGATCATCCAGCACACCGGTTTCCAGGGTCACGGTCAATTGCCCGCGGCTGCCGCACTTGGCCTTGCAGGCTGCAATCATCTTCGCGCCGATCTGCCGGTCACCTGCCAGTAGCGCATTGAAGGGATAGATCAGATCGATTTCGTCAGCGCCGGTGAGCATGGCGGCGTGAGTTTCCGACTCGACGGTCGCGACGCACGCACCACCATTGGGGAAGTTGACCATCGCGACGACCTTGACCTCGCGAGCACCCAGCGTGTCCAGCGTACGCCGCGCAAGGCCCGCGAATCGGGGCAACACGCAGACGGCGGCGACATTGCCCACGGGCGTGAGCGCCCTTTTACACAGCGCGGCGATGCGCTCGGCGGTGTCGTCCGCGTTGAGCGACGTCAGCTCCAACAGCCTGATGGCTGTTTGAGCGATCGTTACATCGCATTCATCCGTAATCTTCATGTCGTCGCTCCTTACGTTTGGGGCAGCGACGATAATCCAGCGCGAGGGCGCGTGGCGGACTGTGGGAACGGTTAAGAACTCGCCTACATGACTATCAGAAGGTTCCTAAGGACATTGCCTTCAAACTATCCATTGCTCGGCGGGGAGTTCGCAGGAGCGCGCTCAACGCGACGGCGCGCGCATTTGCGCACAGTAATCCTGATCGGGCAGCGCCGCCGTGAACCAGACGTAGTCGGCACTGCTTGGCGGGATTTCGCTGCCCACTTGCGCAAGCAGGAGCACGATCGGCCGCTCATCGCTGCCCAGATCGGCCATGTGCAGCGGTACGCCGAGGTCCTTGCGCACGTGATAACTGCCGGCGAACAACAGCGCCGGGGCCGGTGCCTCCATGACCCGCCGGGCCATGCGCCTGTCACGCTGCTGTTGCACGGCGAGCATGGCGGGCAAGGCGTCTTCCGGGAGCATGCCGCAGTGGGATTCACGTACCTGCGCGAGCAGCACGTTGCGAACTGAATCTGCCGTGGAAAGAGTGCCGCTCAGTTCGGGGCGTTGATGATAGATCGCGCCCACCTCGGCCGGGGCGAGATTGGCCGACAGCAGCGGATAAAGCTGCAGCAGGGCATAACGCACGACCGGGCCATACAGCGCCCAGTTCCAGCCTTTCTGCCAGCCCAGCGCGGCGGGCAAGTCGGCAGGCGCCTGGCCGCGGCGGACATCGCGCTGCGCGCTGTCGACGCGGGCTTGCTGATCGGGGGTGAGCATTTCCAGCAGCAGACTGCCCTGCGGGCGTTGATCGCCCAGCGCTTGCAGCAGCCACAGCTCCAGCGCGTGATGATCCGGATTGTCGTGCTGCTCGCCGACCAACACCCGTGTCGCGCCAGCCAGCCGGCGAACCAACTGCTGCGGTGTCAGTACGTGCCCGTTGCTCAGATCCCGTATCACGCCCAGGTCCACATGCTCTCGCCCCTCGGGGCTCTGCCAGGGTGGAAGGGATGGCAACGTCGGCGAGGACTGGCATGCGCTCGCCAAGGACAGCACCAACAGCAACAGATAACGACGCACAGCACCTCCTTGTCTGGGTCCTACAGGCTGCGCGCCCGGCAAAACGCGACTCAGCGCGCAATGATCAGCGGATGCCCCCGCTCCGGGTGAGGCTGCACCAGCACCTCCAGGCCGAACACCTGCCTGAGCGAGTCCGGCACCAGCACCGCTTCAGGCGTGCCCAGCGCGTGCGCACGCCCCGCCTGCAACAACAATAGCCGGTCGCAGTAACGCGCCGCCAGATTGAGGTCATGCAGGATCACCATCACCGCGCCGCCGCGATCGGCGAACTCACGCACCGCCTGCAGCGTGGTGTGCTGATGCAGCGGGTCGAGCGCCGAGGTCGGCTCGTCCAGCAGCAGCGTCTTGCCGCCCTCCCCCGGCCACAACTGCGCCAACACCCTGGCCAGATGCACTCGCTGGCGCTCGCCACCAGACAGCGCCATGTAGCTGCGCGCCTGCAAATGCCCGGCATCGGCGGCCTGTAGCGCTTGCTGAACGATCTCGTCGTCGCGCTGCTGCCCGCTGTCGTGGGGCAACCGGCCCATGGCCACGACTTCCCGCACGGTAAAGGCAAAACTCAAGGTCGAGGTCTGCGGCAGCACCGCCAGGCGCTGCGCCCGTTGCTGCCCGGTCCATTGCGCCAGCGGCCGGTCATCGAGCCAGACCTGCCCGCGCGTGGTCTTCAACTCCCCACACAATGCGCCCAGCAGCGTGCTCTTGCCAGCACCGTTCGGCCCCAGCACGCCAAGCATTTCACCCGGTTGCAGGGTCAGGTCGATGTCAGCGAGCACCGACTTGCCGTCACGATGCACCGACAGGTTTTGCGCCTTCATCATCAGGTCCGCCCCCGCACCAGCATGAACAGGAACACCGGCGCGCCGATGAACGCGGTGACGATGCCGATGGGCAGTTCGGCAGGCGCCAGCACCAGACGCGCGAACACGTCGGCGAACAGCAACAGGCTCGCGCCCGCCAATGCTGAAGCGGGCAGCAGCACGCGATGATCGGGGCCGACCAGCAGACGCACCAGATGCGGCACGATCAGCCCGACAAAACCGATCAACCCGGCCGCTGCGACTGCAGCGCCAACGCCCAGGGCAATGCACAGCACCAGTTCGCGCTTGAGCCTTTCGACTTCGATGCCCAGGTGACGCGCCTCGGATTCGCCAAGCAGCAGCGCATTCAGCGCGCTGGCCCGCCGTGGCAGCCACAGGATCACCAACACGCACACCAACAGCAAAGGCCAGAGCCGCGCGTAGCTGGCGCCATTGAGCGTGCCCAGGTTCCAGAACGTCAGGGTGCGCAAGGCAGCGTCATCGGCCAGATAACTGAACAGGCCGATGATCGACCCCGCCAGCGCCGTCATCGCGACGCCTGCCAGCAGCATGATGCCCACGTTGGTCTGCCCGTTGCGGCTGCCCAGGCGATAGACGATGCCAGTCACCGCAAGGCCCCCGGCAAAGGCGAAGACCGACAGCACATAAGGCGCGAAACCTTCGGGCAGACCGCCCAGCGAAGCGCCCATGACAATGGCGAACGCCGCGCCTAGGGCGGCGCCGCTGGAAACGCCCACCAGCCCGGGATCGGCCAGCGGGTTGCGAAACAATCCCTGCATCGCCACACCGCACAACGCCAGAACGGCGCCGACCGCCAGGCCGAGCAAGGTGCGGGGCAGGCGAATCTGGCCGAGAATCAGCTCGGCCTGTTGCAGGTTATCTCCGGGAATCGGCGCGCCGAGCAGACGCAGGCCGGCGCGTAGCGTATCCACCAGCGGCAGGCTGACCGGGCCCAGCGCCAACGAAAGCCAGATCGCCAGCACACAGGCCAGCGTCAGCAGCACGAACAGCGTGCGCGGTTTGAGCAGAACCCTCATTGAGCAGGCGTCACCTTGGCATTGAGTGATGAGTCTGCAGGATAGAAGGCTTTCGAGAGCGCCTTCATGGCTTCGGGAAGTCGCGGGCCCAGGCCGCCGACCAGCAGGGTCGGGTCGACTTCGAACAGGCGGTTGCTACGCCCTGCCTGGGTCGCCGCCAGCAATGGGTTTTCCCGCAACAACGCTTCGCGGGCCGCGCCGTTCTGCGCACGATCGGTGAAGATCAGCACTTCCGGGTTCAGCCCGGTCATCGCTTCGGCAGAGAAAATCTTGTAGCCATTATGTGTCGCCAGATTGCGACCGCCAGCCTGCTTGATCAGCCAGTCACCCACGGTGCCCGCGCCTGCGACCATCGGCGCCGCGCCGGCATGGCTGACCAGCAGCAGAACCCCCGGCGCCGTTTGATGCTGTTGCGCACGGGCCACCCAGTCATGCTGGCTGTCCAGTTGCTGCACATAGCGCTCGGCCGCTTCATGCGCCTGTTTTTCGTCCCCCAAGAGCTTGCCGAGTTTTTGCAGGTTGCCTTGCAACGCACTTACATCAGCGCCGGCGGAAAACACTTCGACCTTCACACCCGCTGCACGCAGCTGTTCCAGCACAGGCGGCGGACCCATTTCTTCGGTGCCGACGAGAATACTCGGACGCAGGCTCAGGATACCTTCGGACGACAACTGACGCTGGTAGCCGATACTGGGCAGGGATTTGATCGATTCAGGATGCTGGCTGGTGGTGTCGATGCCCACCAGATGCGGCTGCCCGCCCAGTGCTACGACCCACTCGGTCAATGCACCGCCGGCGCTGACCCAGCGCTGGGGTTGCTGCGAGTCGGCCAGTGCCAGATGAGTGAAGAGAACCCCGGTCAGAACGGCAGTCAGCTTGGCAACGAAGCGCATGGAAAAAGTCCTTGAGAGGAAAGGAACGCGGCGGCCTGGCCTTTTGTGAACCCGCCTTTGGCCCGGCAAAATCGACGCCTTGATTGCAGAGCTGTCAGACTAGGCGGCTGCCGACAGCCGGGCAATTTGATAATTATTTGCATTTGCGCGTCAAGCGCGAAGGAGTTTCAGCTGAAGTACTTGTGTAACAGCGATCAACTGGCCGAGGGAAGCAGCCGTGGCTTCGATATCGATGGCGTGAAACTGCTGGCGGTGCGCCGCAGCGGGCAGGTGTATGTCTATGAAAACCACTGCCCGCACCGCGGCATCCCGCTGGAGTGGCAGCCGGACCGTTTCCTGGACGACAGCGCCAGCCTGATCCAGTGCGCGACCCACGGTGCGCTGTTCCTCATAGAAAGCGGGGAATGCATCGCCGGGCCCTGCGAGGGCAAATCCCTGAACCTGATCGCGGCCGGCGAAGACGCTCAGGGAGTCTGGGTCAATCTGCCAGCGCAGGCGTGAGCTGATCCAGATGCACTTCGAGCCGCTTGTTCACCCGCACCTCTTCCGGCGTCAGCTCCACGCCATAGGCCAGGACCTGCACGCCCGCCGCCACGGCCTCTCTTAGGGCGGTGGCGTAAGCCGGATCGATTTCCTCGGCCGGGCGCACGGCCTCGATGCCGGTCAGGTTCACGCAATACAGCAGCACGGCGCGCACGCCTTCACGGGCCAGCGCCGCCAGCTCGCGCAGGTGCTTGGCGCCGCGCTGAGTCACAGCATCGGGGAAGGCCGCAACGGCGCTGTCGTCGAAACCCAGGGTGACACTTTTCACCTCAAGAAACAGCGAGCCGTCCGGGTAGTCCAGGCGGAAATCCACCCGACTGTTTTCCTGGCCGTAGGCCACTTCGCGCTTCAAGCCGGTAAAGCCGTTCAATTCAGTGATGACGCCCGCCAGCAGCGCCTCCTCCACCAGCTTGTTGGCCCGCCCGGTGTTCACGCAGGCAAAGCGCCCTTGCGGGGTCTCGCTGATTTCCCAGGTGCCCGGCAGCTTGCGCTTGGGGTCGTTGGAGCGGCTGAACCAGACGCGCCCGCCGGGCATCATGCAGTTAAACATCGAGCCGGTGTTGGGGCAGTGGATGGTCAGGCGCTCGCCGCTGGCGGTTTCGATATCGGCCAGAAAACGCTTGTAACGTTGCAGCAGGCGAGCTTCTTCGAGTTGAGGAGAGAAACGCATCAGCCTTGCCAGCTCCGCAGTCCGCGCCCGATTCGCTCGACCGCTTCCTGAAGACGCGGCAAGTCCTGGGTGTAGGCAAAGCGCACGTGATGGCCTGCCAGATGGCGCCCGAAATCCAGGCCCGGGGTAAACGCCACGTGCTCGGTTTCCAGAAAATGCCGGCAGAAAGCGAACGCATCGCCGCCAAATGCACTGATATCGGCGTACAGATAGAACGCGCCTTCAGGCTCGACGGCGATATTGAAGCCCAATTCGCGCAATGCGGGCAGCAAAAAGTCCCGGCGTTTGCCAAACTCGGCTCGGCGTTGTTCGAGGATTTCCAGGGTTTGCGGCTCGAAACAGGCCAGCGCCGCACTCTGCGCCATGCTCGGTGCGCTGATGTAGAGGTTTTGCGCCAGTTTCTCCAGATCACCGATAGCCGCTTGCGGTGCAACCAGCCAGCCGAGGCGCCATCCGGTCATCCCGAAATACTTTGAAAAGCTATTTAAGACGAAGGCATCGTTGTCCACTTCCAGCACGCTGGCCGCATCCGTCCCGTAGGTCAGGCCGTGGTAGATCTCGTCCACCACCAAGTGCCCGTGGCGCTCCTTGAGCGAAGCTGACAGCGCGGCCAGTTCGTCGCGATGCAGCAAGGTGCCGGTCGGGTTCGCCGGGGACGCGACCAGCGCGCCGACGCTGTGCTGATCCCAGTGGCGGGCCACCAGGTCCGGCGTCAATTGATAGCGCACCTCAGGCCCCACCGGCACCAGTTGCGCTGCGCCTTCGACCAGCCGCAGGAAGTGGCGGTTGCACGGGTAGCCCGGGTCGGCCAGCAGCCAGTGCTTGCCCGGATCGACCAGCAGGCTGGACGCCAGTAGCAGCGCGCCGGACCCGCCAGGAGTGATCAGGATTCGCTCGGGGTCGATATCCACGCCATAGCGTTGCGCGTAGAACCCGGAGATCGCCTCACGCAGCTCGGGCAGGCCACGGGCGGCGGTGTAGCGGGTCTTGCCGGCCGCCAGTGCCGCCTGCCCGGCCTTGATGATCGGCTCGGCGGTGGTGAAATCCGGCTCGCCGATTTCCAGGTGGATGACATCGTGCCCCGCCGCCTGCAGTTCATTGGCGCGGGCCAGCAGCGCCATGACATGAAAGGGTTCGATGGCGCGGCTGCGCGCACTGTAGGGCTGGGGCATGGGCCTTCCTTTTACTTGCAGGTGTCGAATCGATCGCCCGATTCTACCCAACCGCCTGCCCGGCTACAGCACTATCGGACACCACATGTAACGATCGCAGCCGATGATCCGCAAATCCCGGTGGAGTTTCCAAGGGGGGCTAGACTGATGGCACCGCAAAATAATATAAAACCGGGCGCTTTGGCCGTGGTCATAGTTCACGGGCGCGTTGTAGAGCCATGCTCGACAACCGGGAGTAGCGCGCTCCGATTCGATCTGGTAAGTTCGCCCGCTTGCAGCCGCAGGGCCGGCAGGCGTCGGCGATGGATCTTTACCCTGCGCAATGGCTTAGAAGAGTGAGAGGCTGTCCGTTCATGCCCACCGAAGAAAAGCAAAAAAGCAACCAAACGATTAGTGGTTTCGAGCCTTACGTCACGACGAAGGACGAGGAGTACATGGGCAAGCCCATGCGCGCTCACTTCACCAAGATCCTGAACAAGTGGAAACAGGACTTGATGCAGGAAGTCGATCGCACCGTTGATCATATGAAGGACGAAGCGGCCAACTTCCCTGACCCTGCAGACCGTGCCAGTCAGGAAGAAGAATTCGCCCTTGAACTGCGTGCTCGTGATCGTGAGCGCAAGTTGATCAAGAAGATCGACAAGACGCTGCAACTGATCGAAGACGAAGAGTACGGCTGGTGCGAATCCTGCGGCATCGAGATCGGCCTGCGCCGCCTGGAAGCCCGTCCGACGGCCGACCTGTGCATCGACTGCAAGACGCTGGCGGAAATCAAGGAAAAGCAGATCGGTAAATGATCCGGCTTTGACGCAAGACAAGAGACGCTTCGGCGTCTTTTGTTGTTTTTGGGGTCTGTGAGGCATCCATGAAATCCCTTCCTTATATAGGGCGCTTTGCGCCAACCCCCAGCGGTTATCTGCACTTCGGCTCGCTGGTCGCGGCGCTGGCGTCGTATCTGGATGCGCGCGCGGCAGGCGGCAAGTGGCTGATGCGCATGGAAGACCTGGACCCGCCCCGCGAGGAGCCCGGCGCACAGGCGGCGATTCTCAAGACGCTGGAGAGCTACGGCTTCGAATGGGACGGCGAGTTGGTCAGGCAAAGCGACCGCCACGACGCCTATCAGGCTATCATCAACCGCTGGTTCAGCCACGGTCTGGCGTACGCCTGTACCTGTTCGCGCAAGCAACTGGAAGATTTCCAGGGCATTTACCCGGGTTTCTGCCGCAACGCCGGGCATTCGCCTGACAACGCCGCGATCCGCATTCGTGTGCCCGAGCTCGAATATCGCTTCGAGGACCGGGTCCAGGGCTCGTTCGCCCAGCATCTGGGCCGTGATGTCGGCGATTTCGTCATCCGCCGCCGCGACGGTTTCTACGCCTATCAACTGGCCGTGGTGCTCGACGATGGCTGGCAAGGCGTCACCGACATCGTGCGCGGCGCCGATCTGCTGGACTCCACGCCCCGCCAGCTTTACTTGCAGGAACTGCTGGGCCTGCCGCAACCGCGCTATTTACATGTGCCGCTGATCACCCAGCCCAACGGTCACAAGCTGGGCAAATCCTATCGCTCCCCGCCGCTGCCCGCCGACCAGGCAACACCCTTGCTGCTGCGGGCCTTGCGTGCACTGGGCCAGCCCGCGCCGGAGCAGATGTCGTTCGGCACGCCACGCGAGGTGCTGGACTGGGCAATCGCCCACTGGAACGCCGATTTGATTCCTCGGGTCGGCAGCATCGAAGAAGCTCGAATAGACTGACCTAGAGCGGTTGCTCCAAACTGCCGTACAAAGCTGGCCGAAACGTCGCTTGCAGCCTGATAGCCATCCGTTACCATGCCGCTCCTCATCTGTCGGTCAGTCAACCTGGGAGGCCAAATGTATATCTACCGATTGGTTCTGCTCCTGGTGGTGGGCATCTACCTTTTCTCCCCCGCCATCATGGACTGGTGGATCGACGCGACAGGTGCCTGGTACCGGCCTTACATGCTGTGGCTGATCCTGATCGTGGTGACTTTCATTCTGCAGAGCCAACGAGATGCCGATGAGCTTTAGCCTGACCCAGATGATTCTGGTCAGCGCCGCCTACCTGCTGGCGCTGTTCAGCGTTGCCTGGATCAGCGAACGCGGCCTGATCCCGCGCTGGATCATTCGCCACCCGCTGACCTACACCCTGTCGCTGGGCGTCTATGCCAGTGCCTGGGCGTTCTACGGCACGGTGGGGCTGGCCTACGAATACGGCTACGGCTTTCTGTCCAGTTACCTGGGGGTGTCGGGCGCGTTTCTGCTGGCGCCGGTGCTGCTTTATCCCATTCTCAAGATCACCCGGACCTACCAACTGTCGTCGCTGGCCGACCTGTTCGCGTTCCGTTTTCGCAGCACCTGGGCCGGGGCGCTGACCACGGTCTTCATGCTGATCGGCGTATTGCCGCTGCTGGCCCTGCAGATTCAGGCGGTGGCCGACTCCATCGGCATCCTCACCCGCGAGCCGGTGCGCAACTATGTGGCACTGGCGTTCTGCGTGTTAATCACACTGTTCACCATCTTCTTCGGCTCGCGGCACATCGCCACGCGGGAGAAACACGAAGGGCTGGTGTTCGCGATCGCCTTCGAATCGGTGATCAAACTGGTGGCCATCGGTGGCGTTGGCCTCTATGCGCTGTATGGCGTGTTCGACGGCCCGCAGAGCCTCGAACAGTGGCTGTTGCAGAACCAGAGCGCCCTGGCCGCCTTGCACACACCGTTGCAGGAAGGCCCGTGGCGCACGCTGCTACTGGTGTTCTTCGCCTCAGCGATCGTGATGCCGCACATGTATCACATGACCTTCACCGAAAACCTCAACCCCCGCGCACTGGTCAGCGCCAGCTGGGGCCTGCCGCTGTTTCTGCTGCTGATGAGCCTGGCCGTGCCGCTGGTGTTGTGGGCCGGGTTAAGACTGGGCGCGACCACAAGCCCCGAATACTTCACCCTGGGCATCGGCATCGCCGCCCACAACCCGGCGCTGGCCCTGCTCGCTTACGTCGGCGGCCTGTCAGCCGCCAGCGGGCTGATTATCGTCACCACCCTGGCGCTGTCGGGCATGGCGCTCAATCACCTGGTTCTACCGCTCTATCAGCCTCCCGCTGAAGGCAACATCTACCGCTGGCTGAAATGGACCCGTCGCGGCCTGATCGTGGCGATCATCATGGCCGGCTACGGTTTCTACCTGCTGCTGGGCGCCAAGCAGGATCTGGCGAATCTGGGCATCGTCGCCTTCGTCGCCACCCTGCAATTCCTGCCGGGCGTGCTGTCGGTACTATACTGGCCGGCGGCCAATCGCCGGGGCTTCATGGCCGGCCTGATCGCAGGCGTGGTGGTGTGGCTGGCGAGCATGCTGCTGCCGCTGATCGGCAACTTCCAGGGTTTCTACATTCCGCTGCTGAACATGATTTACGTGCTGGATGACACCAGCTGGCACATGGCAGCGATCGCCTCGCTGGCGGCCAACGTGCTGGTGTTCACCCTGATTTCCCTGTTCAGCAACCCCAGCGCCGAAGAAGCCAGCGCCGCCGAGGCCTGCGCCGTGGACAACGTGCGTCGTCCACAGCGCCGGGAACTGCACGCCGTCTCGCCGCAGGAATTCGCCACGCAACTGGCCAAACCGCTGGGCGCCAAGGCAGCGCAGAAGGAAGTCGAGCAAGCGCTGCGTGATCTCTACCTGCCCTTCGACGAGCGCAGGCCCTATGCGCTGCGCCGCCTGCGCGACCGGATCGAAGCCAACCTGTCCGGCCTGATGGGCCCCAGCGTCGCCCAGGACATGGTTGAAACCTTCCTGCCCTACAAATCCGGCAGCGAAAACTACGTCACCGAAGACATCCACTTCATCGAAAGCCGCCTCGAGGACTACCACTCGCGCCTCACCGGCCTGGCCGCCGAGCTCGACGCCCTGCGCCGCTACCACCGCCAGACCCTGCAAGAGCTGCCGATGGGCGTCTGCTCGCTGGCCAAGGATCAGGAAATCCTGATGTGGAACAAGGCCATGGAAGAACTCACCGGGATCGGCGCCCAGCGCGTGGTCGGCTCGCGCCTGGAAACCATCGTCGACCCGTGGCGCCAGCTGCTGCTGGGCTTCATCAACGTCCCGGACGAACACTTGCACAAACAGCGCCTGGCGCTGGATGGCCAGACCCGCTGGCTGAACCTGCACAAGGCGGCCATCGATGAGCCGCTCGCGCCCGGTAACAGCGGCCTGGTGATTCTGGTGGAAGACCTGACCGACACCCAGATGCTGGAAGACAAGCTGGTGCACTCAGAGCGTCTGGCCAGCATCGGCCGCCTGGCCGCAGGCGTGGCCCACGAAATCGGCAACCCGATCACCGGCATCGCCTGCCTTGCGCAAAACCTGCGCGAAGAGCGCGAAGAAGATGGCGAACTGACCGAAATCAGCAGCCAGATCATCGAGCAGACCAAACGCGTGTCACGCATCGTCCAGTCGCTGATGAGCTTCGCCCACGCCGGCGGCCACCAACAATCCGACGAAGCGGTGTGCCTGGCCGAAGTGGCCCAGGATGCCATTGGTCTGCTGGCGCTGAACCGGCGCAATTTCGAAGTGCAGTTCTATAACCTGTGCAACCCCAATCACTGGGTCGACGGCGACCCGCAACGCCTGGCCCAGGTGTTGATCAACCTGCTCTCCAACGCCCGCGACGCCTCGCCGCCCGGCAGCGCGATCCGGGTCAAGAGCGAAGCGTCTGAACATACGGTGGATCTGATCGTCGAAGACGAAGGCACCGGTATTCCGAAAGCAATCATGGACCGCTTGTTCGAACCGTTCTTCACCACCAAGGATCCGGGGGAAGGGACAGGCCTTGGCCTTGCACTGGTCTATTCCATCGTTGAAGAGCATTATGGACAAATCACCATCGACAGCCCGGCTGACCCCGAGCAACAACGCGGAACCCGTATTCGGGTGACATTACCGCGACATGTCGAAGCGACGTCCGCTGTGAACTGAGACCGTCGAGAGAATCGAATCAATGCCGCACATTTTGATCGTCGAAGACGAAACCATTATCCGCTCTGCCTTGCGTCGCCTGCTGGAACGTAATCAGTACCAGGTCAGTGAAGCCGGATCCGTGCAGGAAGCTCAGGAACGTTTCAGCATCCCCTCGTTCGACCTGATCGTCAGCGACCTGCGCCTGCCCGGCGCCCCCGGCACCGAGCTGATCAAGCTCGGCCAGGGCAAACCGGTGCTGATCATGACCAGCTACGCCAGCCTGCGCTCGGCCGTGGACTCGATGAAAATGGGCGCGGTGGACTACATCGCCAAGCCGTTCGACCACGACGAAATGCTGCAGGCGGTCTCGCGTATCCTGCGTGACCGACAAACGGTACAGAGCCTGCAGGCCGAGCGCGCCGCCATCGCCAGCAAGCCCTCGTCCGACAAGCCTGTGCCGGACAACAGCAACGGCGAGATCGGCATCATTGGTTCCTGCCCGCCGATGCAGGACCTCTATGGCAAGATCCGCAAAGTCGCGCCGACCGACTCCAACGTACTGATCCAGGGCGAGTCCGGGACCGGTAAAGAGCTGGTCGCCCGCGCCCTGCACAACCTTTCCCGCCGCGCCAAGGCGCCGATGATTTCGGTGAACTGCGCCGCCATCCCGGAAACCCTGATCGAGTCCGAACTGTTCGGCCACGAGAAAGGCGCGTTTACCGGCGCCAGCGCAGGCCGCGCGGGCCTGGTGGAAGCGGCAGACGGTGGCACGCTGTTCCTCGACGAAATCGGCGAGTTGCCGCTGGAAGCGCAGGCGCGCTTGCTGCGCGTGCTGCAAGAAGGCGAGATCCGTCGCGTCGGTTCGGTGCAGTCACAGAAGGTCGATGTGCGCCTGATCGCCGCGACCCACCGCGACCTCAAGAGCCTGGCCAAGGTCGGGCAGTTCCGTGAAGACCTTTATTACCGTCTGCACGTGATCGCCTTGAAACTCCCTGCCCTGCGCGAGCGTGGCGCCGACGTCAACGAGATTGCCAATGCGTTTCTGGCGCGCCAGAGCGCCAAGGCCGGCCGCAACGACCTGAAATTTGGCCCCGATGCCGAGCAGGCGATTCGTCAGTATTCCTGGCCGGGTAACGTGCGCGAACTGGAAAATGCGGTGGAACGCGCGGTGATTCTGTGCGAAAGCCCGGAAATCTCCGCCGACCTGCTGGGCATCGACATCGAGCTGAGCGATCTGGACGTGGACGAGTTCATCGGCCTGACGCCACAACCGGCCAGCGCCACCTCCACCGCCCACGAGCCGACCGAGGACCTGTCGCTGGAGGACTACTTCCAGCACTTCGTGCTCGAGCATCAGGACCACATGACCGAGACCGAACTGGCACGCAAGCTGGGCGTGAGCCGCAAGTGCCTATGGGAACGCCGTCAACGCCTGGGCATTCCGCGTCGCAAGACCGGTGTGGCCAGCGAAACCTGAGCAAAAATCTTGCGCGCAAGGCTCTGGCACGTGGCCTGCGCGGGTTGTGAAAAAACTGTTACCTCAAAAGCTGCACGTAACAAAAGCCGGGGCGTACGGTAACGTAGTCCCGGTTTTTTTTGGCTACACGAAAATAGCGTCGATTTGCCACACCCCCGGTTTTAAAGGGCTGCGGCGTGTTTCGCAAAAGTTGGCACGCGTCCTGCTATATGTATTCGTACAAGAACAACAAAAATCAGTCACCCGCAAAAAAACCATAATAAAAACAAGACGTATCGGCTCACGCATAATAAGAACAAGACGGCGGAGGCGCAGCTAACTGATTCTTTTGGAGAGGCGTTGCATTCGGGATTCGTCCCGCAACCAGGCTGAGAACTACAAAAAACTACCACCAAGGTAGCGCCTGAACTGGTTGGATCGAACGATTACTGCAGCACAGCGACCAAAGCAATCCGTTTGCTCTTGACTCCCGATTGGGAGGTTTCACAGGCGTTAAGCCGTGAATTGGGCACTCAACAAAAACAAAAAGCCCAACAGACAATAAAAATAAGAGCACGCACTTTGGGGGAGCTTCGGCTCCCCCAGTAGCTTCCAGCAGAAAATTCCCTTCCAGAACAAGCCCTTACCCTCGCAATACCTGCCTCTAGGCGGCGATCGCGCTGCGTCCTACACCATTGATCGACTAAATGCTAGAATCCCCGCCCATCATGCGGTCATTCTTCGTCATTGGCCGAATATTCCTTCAAACAGTGCATCCCATGCTGAAGAAGCTGTTCCAGTCATTCCGTACCCCTCTGCGCACCAAGCCGCAGCAACACACGCGCACAACGCCTGAAGTGCTCAGCAGCAGCCAGCATTCGTTGCAACGCAATCAGTTCAGCCGTTATGCGGTGAATATCGTCGAGCGGCTGCAAAATGCCGGCTATCAGGCCTATCTGGTCGGTGGCTGTGTACGGGACCTGATGCTGGGCATCACCCCGAAAGACTTCGACGTCGCCACCAGCGCCACGCCTGAACAGGTGCGGGCGGAGTTTCGCAACGCGCGCATCATTGGCCGGCGATTCAAGCTGGTTCACATTCATTTCGGCCGTGAAATCATCGAAGTCGCCACCTTCCGCGCCAACCATCCGCAGGATGAAGACGACGAAGACAGCAACCAGTCTTCGCGCAACGAAAGCGGGCGGATCCTGCGCGACAACGTCTACGGCACCCTGGAAGAAGACGCCCAGCGCCGCGACTTCACCATCAACGCCCTGTATTACGACCCGGTCTCCGAGCGCGTGCTCGACTACGCCAACGGCGTGCACGACATCCGCAATCGCCTGATCCGCCTGATCGGCGATCCGCAACAGCGCTACAAGGAAGACCCGGTGCGCATGCTGCGTGCCGTGCGTTTCGCCGCCAAGCTGGATTTCGGCATCGAGAAGCACAGCGCCATGCCGATTCGCCCGCTGGCACCGATGCTGCGCGACATCCCGGCTGCGCGCCTGTTCGAGGAAGTGCTCAAGCTGTTCCTGTCCGGCAACGCCGAGCCCACCTTCGAGATGCTGGTGGACCTGGAACTGTTCGATCCGCTGTTCCCGGCCGCGTCCCACGCGCTGGAACACAACCCGACCTACACCCACACGCTGATCAGCGAGGCCCTGGCCAACACCGATCTGCGGGTCAAACAGAACAAACCGGTCACGCCGGCCTTCCTGTTTGCCGCCCTGCTCTGGCCGGCCCTGCCACCGTTGGTGCTGCGCCTGCAAGAGCGCGGCATGCCGCCGATTCCGGCGATGCAGGAAGCGGCGCACATCCTGATCACCGAGCAGTGCCAGCGGATCGCGATCCCGAAACGTTTCACCCTGCCGATCCGCGAGATCTGGGACATGCAGGAACGCCTGCCACGCCGTTCGGGCAAGCGCGCCGACCTGCTGCTGGACAACCCGCGCTTCCGCGCCGGTTACGACTTCCTGCTGCTGCGCGAGAGCGCGGGCGAGGAAACCGATGGCCTGGGCGAATGGTGGACCGATTACCAGGACGCCAACGACGCCGGGCGCCGCGAGATGATCCGCGAACTGGGCAACAAGCCTGAAGCCGCCGGTCAGGGCCCGCGCAAGCGTCGCCGCAGCGGTGGCGGCAAGCGCAAGCATGCTGGCGCCGACGCAGGGGAGTGATCCGGGGCGATGAACATGGAACGTGCCTACATCGGCCTGGGCAGCAACCTGGCCGATCCCGCCGAGCAACTGCGTGAAGCGCTGAAGGCGCTGGCGCAATTGCCGCAGACTGTCTTGTCAGGCGTTTCTTCTTTCTATGTCAGCGACTCGCTGCTGCCCGGTCAGCCGCGTTACACCAACGCCGTCGCCGCGCTGGACACCGGCCTGGCGCCGCTGGCGCTGCTCGATGCGCTGCAAGGTGTGGAGAACGGCCAGGGTCGCGAGCGCTTGGAACGTTGGGGGCCGCGCACGCTGGACCTGGACATCCTGCTGTTCGATGACCGGGTCATCGACGAGCCGCGCCTGAAAGTCCCGCATTACCACATGCATGCCCGGGCATTCGTGCTCTACCCTCTGGCCGAACTGGCACCGGGCCTGATCCTGGCCGATGGCCGCGCGCTGGATGACCTGCTGGCGGCTTGCCCGTTCGAAGGGCTGGAGCGACTCTAGCCGCTTCTGCCCGAAGGGCGTAGGAGCCCGGCTTGCCGGCGATCTGCCGCGAAGCGGTAGTAGAATCAGACACCTCATCGTGTCAGGTACATTGAATCGTCAGGTTTCGCTGCCGCTGCGCGCCAGATCGCTGGCAAGCCAAGCTCCTACGCCCTCCGGGCAGAATCAAAAGCGGTACGGTGACGCCCGCGGTAACATCCCGACCAAACCGGTAACACCCGCAATTGACTTCCCGCCCCCTCCTCACGAAGATAAGCGTCCCAACGCCGGGAGACCGGCCCCAAGGCGCAGAACAGGCTTTTTCAAACGCCGCGAAACGACGGTGTGCCTGTGTCTTACGAATGAATCACGCGTTGCTCGCCGTAGTGTTCACAGCGCCTGAACGAGGACTTTTTCATGCCAGATATCACCGTTACGTCCCTGCTGGGTCAGAAGCAGAAAGGTGAAAAAATCACCATGCTTACCTGCTACGACGCAACCTTCGCCCACACCGCCAGCCAGGCCGGCGTTGAAGTGCTGCTGGTCGGCGACTCGCTGGGCATGGTCCTGCAGGGCCATGACAGCACGCTGCCCGTCACCACCGCCGAAATGGCCTACCACGTCGCCAGCGTCAAGCGCGGCAACCAGGGCGCGCTGATTCTCGCCGACCTGCCGTTCATGTCCTACGCCACTGCCGAGCAGACCTTCGCCAACAGCGCCGCCTTGATGCAGGCCGGCGCGCACATGCTCAAGATCGAAGGCGCGGCGTGGCTGGCCGACTCCATTCGCCTGCTGGCCGAGCGTGGCATTCCGGTGTGCGCGCACATGGGCCTGACGCCGCAGGCGGTCAACGTGCTGGGCGGCTATAAAGTGCAGGGGCGTCAGGAAGCCCAGGCCCGGCAGATGCGCGCCGACGCCATCACCCTGGAACAGGCGGGCGCTGCGATGATTCTGCTCGAGTGCGTGCCGAGCGAGCTGGCGCAGGAAATCACCCACGCGGTGAAGATTCCGGTGATCGGCATCGGCGCCGGCAGCGCGGTCGATGGCCAGGTGCTGGTGCTGCACGACATGCTCGGCCTGTCCATCAGCGGTCGCGTGCCCAAGTTCGTGAAGAACTTCATGATCGGCCAGCCAGACATTCAGTCGGCCATCGCCGCGTATGTCAGCGCCGTCAAAGACTCAAGCTTCCCCGCTCCAGAACACGGATTCTCGGCATGAACACAGTCAAAACCGTTCGCGAACTGCGCGCCGCCGTGGCCCGCGCCCGCAGCGAAGGCAAACGTATCGCGCTGGTGCCCACCATGGGCAACCTGCACAGCGGCCACACCGCGCTGGTGACCAAGGCCGCGCAGCGCGCCGATTTCGTGGTGGCGAGCATCTTCGTCAACCCGCTGCAGTTCGGCCCCAATGAAGACCTGGCCACCTACCCGCGCACCCTGGCGGCGGATCAGGAAAAACTGCTGCAGGCTGGTTGCCATCTGCTATTCACGCCGACGGTCGAGGAAATGTACCCCCACGGCATGGCCGACCAGACCATCGTGCGCGTGCCGGTCGTCTCCGAGGGCCTGTGTGGCGGTAGCCGCCCGGGGCATTTCGACGGTGTGTCCACCGTGGTCAGCAAGCTGTTCAACATGGTGCAGCCGGACATCGCCATCTTCGGCCAGAAGGATTTCCAGCAACTGGCCGTGGTCAGCGCGCTGGTGCGTGACCTGAACATGCCGATCCAGATCATCGGCGAGCCTACTGTCCGCGCCGCCGACGGCCTGGCGCTGTCGTCGCGCAACGGTTACCTGAGCGAAGCCGAGCGCGCTGCGGCACCGGCACTGTACCGTGTCATCAAACAGATCGCAGACGCCGTTCACAATGGCGAGCAGAACCACGTGCAGTTGCTCGACGATGGCAAGAAAGCGCTCGAAGCTGCTGGCTTTCGCCCCGATTATCTGGAAATCCGCAATGCCGTGACCCTGCGTCCGGCGACTGCGGACGACCACGATCTGGTGGTGCTGGGCGCCGCCTTCCTGGGCAAGACCCGCCTGATCGACAATCTGCATCTGGCCAAGGAATAAACACCACGCAGGCAATGCGGCTATGCTCTGTACCCGGCGGCCCGGCGTAAAAGACCTGGCGGCCGCCGACGGAATGAACTTAGCCACACGAGCAATGCCATACCGGTACCGTTCGCCCGAGAAAGGCGGCAGACAATAGAGAACATTGTGAGAAAAAGTACCGAGCAAAGGTAGAGTCAGGCGCAGACATCGGCGCGACCGAAGATTAGGCTTCGGGATACGCAGGCATTCGACCCCTCCCCTGGCTTTCAATGTCCAAAGGCAAGTACAAGGAACCCCGTAGCGATGGCGTACTACCGCACTCCTCATGACGTCACCACCCTGCCCGCCTGGCAGGCGCTCAACGATCACCGCAAAGCCATGCAGGGTTTCAGCATGCGCGATGCGTTCAACGAAGACCCGCAGCGCTTCAACAACTTCACCCTCAGCAGCAGCGGGCTGTTCCTGGATTATTCGAAAAACCTGATCACCGCCGAGACCCGCCAGTTGCTGGTCAACCTGGCCAATGAAGTGGGCCTGAAGGACGCCATCAAGGCGCAATACGACGGCGAGCTGGTCAATTCCTCCGAAGGCCGCCCGGCGCTGCACACCGCGCTGCGTCGTCCGGTGGGCGACAAGCTGATGGTCAACGGCGTCAACGTGATGCCCGAAGTGCACAAGGTGCTGAACCAAATCACCGATCTGGTCGGCCGCATCCACGACGGCCTGTGGCGCGGCTACACCGAAAAACCGATCACCGACGTGGTCAACATCGGCATCGGCGGCTCGTTCCTGGGCCCCGAGCTGGTGTCCGAAGCGCTGCTGTCCTACGCGCAGAAAGGCGTTCGCTGCCATTATCTGGCGAACATCGACGGCACCGAGCTGCACGAGCTGACCAGCAAGCTGCGCGCCGAGACCACGCTGTTCATCGTCTCGTCCAAGACCTTCACCACCCTGGAAACCCTGAAGAACGCCACGGCCGCACGCGCCTGGTACCTGGCCCAGGGCGGTTCGGAAGCCGAGCTGTATCGCCACTTCATCGCGGTGTCGAGCAACAACGCCGCCGCCGTGGCGTTCGGTATCCGTGAAGAGAACATCTTCCCGATGTGGGACTGGGTCGGCGGTCGTTACTCGCTGTGGTCGGCCATCGGCCTGCCGATCGCGCTGGCGGTGGGCATGTCCAACTTCAAGGAACTGCTGTCCGGTGCCTACACCATGGACCAGCATTTCCAGAACGCGCCATTCGAACAGAACATGCCGACGCTGCTGGCGCTGCTGGGCGTGTGGTACGGCAACTTCTGGGGCGCGCAGAGCCACGCGATCCTGCCGTACGACCACTACCTGCGCAACATCACCAAGCACTTGCAACAGCTGGACATGGAATCCAACGGCAAGAGCGTTCGCATGGACGGCGTACCGGTCAAGACCGACACCGGCCCTGTGATCTGGGGTGGCGTGGGCTGTAACGGCCAGCACGCCTACCACCAGTTGCTGCACCAGGGCACCCAGTTGATCCCGGCTGACTTCATCGTGCCGATCGTCAGCTTCAACCCGGTTTCCGACCACCACCAGTGGCTGTACGCCAACTGCCTGTCCCAGAGCCAGGCGCTGATGCTCGGCAAGACTCGCGAGGAAGCCGAGGCCGAGTTGCGCGCCAAGGGCATGCCTGAAGAAGAAGTGCAGCGTGTGGCGCCGCACAAGGTCATTCCGGGCAACCGTCCGAGCAACACCATCGTGGTGGAGCGCATCAGCCCGCGTCGTCTGGGCGCGCTGGTGGCGATGTATGAGCACAAGGTGTTCGTGCAGAGCGTGATCTGGGGCACCAACGCCTTCGACCAGTGGGGCGTGGAGCTGGGCAAGGAACTGGGCAAGGGCGTCTACAGCCGCCTGGTCGGCACCGAGGAATCGGTGGCCGAAGATGCTTCCACCCAGGGCCTGATCAACTACTTCCGCGGCCGTCACCGCGGCTGATACAGCCCTTACGCAACACCCCGAAACCCGCCCCCTCGCAAGAGGCGGCGGGTTTTGTGTTTCTGGGATCGATATCTGCCACGTCGCGAAACATTGTGGGAGCCGGCTTGCTGGCGAAAGCGGTGTGTCATTCAACATCGTGCTGTCTGACCTGACGCATTCGCCAGCAAGCCGGCTCCCACAGGGCCAGATGCCGACCTCACGAAGGTGTCCCACTCCCACCCCTTGAACCCAAGCGTTTGCAACTACTCTGATGTCATGTCCCAAGCACAAGAACAAGGAGACGCCATGTTCGATCTCAGCCATTTCCCCCACGCCGACGCCACCCGCAAGGCCGCCCAGTTGAGCGCCGAGGATTATCAGCGGATGTACCGGCAGTCGGTTGAACAGCCCGATGTCTTCTGGGCCGGGCAGGCGGAAAAATTCCTCGACTGGTCCCGCCCCTGGGATCAGGTGCAGCACTACGATCTCAAGACCGGCGCGGCCAGCTGGTTCAAGGGCGGCCAGTTGAACGTCAGTTACAACTGCATCGACCGTCATCTGGAGCAACGCGGCGATCAGGTGGCGATTCTCTGGGAAGGCGACAATCCTGCCGAATCCGCTGAAATCACCTACAAGAAGCTGCACCACAACGTCGCGCGCCTGGCCAACGTGCTCAAGCAGCGCGGCGTGAAAAAAGGCGATCGCGTCTGCATCTACATGCCGATGGTGCCGGAGGCGGCCTACGCGATGCTGGCCTGCGCCCGCATTGGTGCGGTGCACTCGGTGGTGTTCGGCGGCTTTTCGCCCGACGCATTGCGTGACCGCATTCTCGATGCCGACTGCCAGACCGTGATCACCGCCGATGAAGGCGTGCGCGGCGGCAAATACATTCCCCTCAAGCAGAACGTCGACAAGGCCTTGCAAAGCTGCCCCAACGTCAGCACGGTGCTGGTGGTCAAGCGCACCGAAGGCAGCGTCGACTGGGTGCAGGGCCGGGACATCTGGTATCACGAAGCGCTGCACGGCATCAGCGACGACTGCCCGCCCGAGCCCATGGACGCCGAGGATCCGCTGTTCATCCTCTACACCTCCGGCAGCACCGGCAAACCCAAGGGCGTGCTGCACACCACAGGCGGCTACCTGCTGCAGGCAGCAATGACCTTCAAATACGTGTTCGACTACCGCGACGGTGAAATCTACTGGTGCACCGCCGACGTGGGCTGGGTCACCGGCCACAGCTACATCGTCTACGGCCCGCTGGCGAACGGCGCCACCACGCTGATCTTCGAGGGCGTGCCCAACTATCCCGACACCTCGCGCTTCTGGCAGGTGATCGACAAACACCATGTGAGCATTTTCTACACCGCGCCTACCGCCCTGCGCGCCCTGATGCGCGAAGGCCCCAAGCCGCTGGAGAACACCCGTCGCGACAGCCTGCGGGTATTGGGCACGGTGGGCGAGCCGATCAACCCCGAAGCGTGGGAATGGTATTTCCATCAGGTAGGAAAAGAGCGCTGCCCTATCGTCGACACTTGGTGGCAGACCGAAACCGGCGGCATCATGCTCACCCCGCTGGTCAGCACCACGCCGCTGAAACCCGGCTGCGCGACCCAGCCGATGTTCGGCGTGCAACCGGTGCTGCTGGACGACAAGGGCAAGGAGCTGCAAGGCGCCACCAGCGGCCTGCTGGCGATCAAGGCCAGTTGGCCGGGGCAGATTCGCGGGGTCTATGGCGACCAGAAGCGCATGGTCGAAACCTACTTCAAGCCTTATCCGGGTTACTACTTTACCGGCGATGGCGCGCGCCGCGATCAGGATGGCCATTACTGGATCACCGGACGGGTGGACGACGTGATCAACGTGTCCGGCCATCGCATCGGCACCGCCGAGGTCGAAAGCGCGCTGGTGCTGCATGACAGCGTCGCCGAGGCTGCCGTGGTGGGTTACCCGCACGACGTCAAGGGCATGGGCATTTACGCGTTCGTCACCACCATGGCCGGGGTCGAGCCGGACGAGGCGCTGCGCAAGGAACTGCTGGCACTGGTGAGCAAGGAAATCGGCAGTTTCGCCAAACCCGAGCTGATCCAGTGGGCCCCGGCCTTGCCCAAAACCCGCTCCGGGAAGATCATGCGCCGCATCCTGCGCAAGATCGCCTGCAACGAGCTGGACAGCCTGGGGGACATTTCCACCCTGGCCGATTCGAGTGTCGTGGAGGGCTTGATCGAAAAGCGTTTGAACCGATAAGGCACACCATGGAATTCATCCGCACCCGCATCGAAACCCAGGTCATGAGCATGACCGGCCTGGCCCTTGGGCAACTGGACATCGAGAACCCCAAGGGCGATCCCGGCCTGTTCGGGCCGCAGGCGGTGTGCTGGCAGGTGCACGGGGATTTTCCTGCCATGCTGATCGGCGGCATCTGCGCGCTGATGCTGCAGATGCTTCACCCTCGGGTGCTGGCCGGGGTCTGGGATCATTCCAACTTTCGCGATGACATGCTCGGGCGGCTGCGGCGCACCGGGCAGTTCGTGTCCGGCACCACCTTCGGCTCGACCCATGACGCCAACTGGCTGATCGACAAGGTGCGCGGCATTCATGCGCAGATCAGCGGCACCGCGCCGGACGGCAGCCACTACAAAGCGGATGACCCGGATTTGCTGACCTGGGTGCATGTGGCCGAGGTCAGCAGTTTCATGGCCGCGCACCTGCGCTACCTGAACCCGGCGCTGTCGCTGGAGGAGCAGAACCGCTACTACGCCGAGACGGCACTGGTCGCCGAGCGCCTGGGCGCCCGCAATGTTCCACGCTCCGTGCAGGATATAGACGACTACCTGCAGCAAATGCGCCCGCAACTGCTGTGCGATGAACGAACCCGCGAAGTGCTGCAAGTCTTGCGCGACGCCCCGGCACCGAGCCGCATGGCCAAACCCATGGGCAAGCTGATGATGCAGGCCGGGATCGAACTGCTGCCCGAATGGGCCAGCGCGATGTTCGGGATCCGCTTCAGCCCCTTGAAACGCAAAATGATTCGCACCGGCATCGATTGCACCGCACCGGTTTTGCGCTGGGCAGTGCGCAATGCCTCGGTGCATCGCGCCAGACGCAGGATGGGCGTGATTTAAAGATCACCCGCCGGGGCGAAAACGCTTACATTACGCCCATCACTTGAACCCATAACAATAGAGGATTCGCACCATGCAAGACGTCGTTATCGTTGCCGCTACCCGCACGGCGGTCGGCAGCTTCCAGGGCTCGCTGGCGAATATTCCTGCGGTCGATCTGGGTGCGGCGGTGATTCGCCAGTTGCTGGCCCAGACCGGTCTGGATCCTGCGCAGGTCGACGAAGTGATCATGGGCCAGGTCCTCACCGCCGGTGCCGGGCAGAACCCTGCGCGTCAGGCGTCGATCAAGGCCGGGCTGCCGTTCTCGGTTCCGGCGATGACCCTGAACAAGGTCTGCGGCTCGGGCCTCAAGGCCTTGCATCTGGGCACTCAGGCCATCCGTTGCGGCGACGCCGAGGTGATCATCGCCGGCGGCCAGGAAAGCATGAGCCTGGCCAATTACGTGATGCCGGGCGCCCGCACCGGTCTGCGCATGGGCCACGCGACCATGGTCGACACCATGATCAGCGACGGCCTGTGGGATGCCTTCAACGACTATCACATGGGCATCACTGCCGAGAACCTGTCCGAGAAGTTCGACATCAGCCGTGAGGCGCAAGACGCCTTCGCCGCCGCCTCCCAGCAAAAAGCCGCGGCGGCCATCGAAGCCGGGCGCTTTGTGGACGAGATCACCCCGATCCTGATCCCCCAGCGCAAGGGCGATCCGGTCTCCTTCGCCACCGACGAGCAACCTCGCGCAGGCACCACCGCCGAATCCCTGGCCAAGCTCAAGCCGGCCTTCAAGAAGGACGGCACCGTGACCGCCGGTAACGCTTCGTCGCTCAACGATGGCGCCGCGGCGGTGATCCTGATGAGCGCGAAGAAGGCACAGGAGTTGGGCTTGCCGGTACTGGCGCGCATCGCAGCCTACGCCAATGCCGGCGTGGACCCGGCGATCATGGGCATCGGCCCGGTCAGCGCCACCCGCCGCTGCCTGGACAAGGCCGGCTGGTCGCTGGACGAGCTGGACCTGATCGAAGCCAACGAAGCTTTCGCCGCGCAGTCGCTGTCGGTGGGTAAGGAACTGGGCTGGGACATGAACAAGGTCAACGTCAACGGCGGCGCCATCGCCATCGGCCACCCGATCGGCGCCTCGGGCTGCCGCGTGCTGGTGACCCTGCTGCATGAAATGATCAAGCGCGATGCCAAGAAAGGCCTGGCGACCCTGTGCATCGGCGGCGGCCAGGGCGTGGCGCTGGCATTGGCGCGGTAATCCAGACTGCAAGCCAACTCAAGACCTGTGGGAGTGAGCTTGCTCACGAAGAGGCCAGTACATCCACGACATTTGCGTGGCTGATACTCCGCTTTCGTGAGCAAGCTCACTCCCACAGGGTTCCTCATCTGCAGTTGGCCCCGGGCTTGGCGATCATCTCACTGCCAGCCGAACTTACGCACATAAAACCCCTTCACCGCCTGAGTCAGCCCCACGTACGCCAGCAGAATCACCGGCAAAATGGCGAAGTACAGCGCTGGCAGCGCCTGCAGTTTGAAGTAGTGCGCCAGCGGGCCCATCGGCAGGAACACACCAACTGCCATGATCACCCCGGTCATCACCATCAGCGGCATGGCGGCACGGCTTTGCAGGAACGGGATTTTCGGGGTGCGGATCATGTGCACGATCAGCGTCTGGGTCAGCAGCCCCACCACGAACCATCCCGACTGGAACAGGGTTTGATGTTCAGGCGTATTGGCGCCGAACACGTACCACATCACGGCAAAGGTGGTGATGTCGAAGATCGAGCTGATCGGCCCGAAAAACACCATGAAACGCCCCACGTCCGCTGGCTGCCAGCGTTGCGGATTTTTCAGCAGATCCTCATCGACGTTATCGAACGGAATGGCGATCTGCGAAATGTCGTACAGCAGGTTCTGCACCAAGAGATGCATCGGCAGCATCGGCAGAAACGGAATGAACGCGCTGGCCACCAGCACCGAGAACACGTTGCCGAAGTTGGAGCTGGCGGTCATCTTGATGTACTTGAGCATGTTGGCGAAGGTCCGGCGCCCTTCCAGCACGCCCTCTTCCAGCACCATCAGGCTCTTTTCCAGGAGGATGATGTCCGCCGCTTCCTTGGCGATGTCCACGGCGCTGTCCACTGAAATGCCGATGTCGGCGGTGCGCAGCGCGGGCGCGTCGTTGATGCCGTCGCCCATGAAACCCACCACATGGCCGTTGGCCTTGAGCAGGCGCACGATGCGTTCCTTGTGCGAAGGCGTCAGCTTGGCGAACACGTTGGTGGTCTCGACCGCCACCGCCAGTTCGGCATCGCTCATGCGCTCGACATCGCCGCCCAGCAGCAGGCCCTGACGGTCCAGGCCCACTTCGCGGCAGATCTTCGCGGTTACACGTTCGTTGTCACCGGTGAGCACTTTCACCGCCACGCCATGTTCGGCCAGCGCCTTGAGGGCAGGCGCGGTGCTTTCCTTGGGCGGATCGAGAAAGGCCACGTAACCGATCAGGGTCAGGTCGCTTTCGTCGGCCAGGCCATAGGTGTCGCGGCCGGCTTCCATCGCGCGGGCAGCCACCGCCACCACACGCAGACCTTCGTCGTTGAACTCGGCGGTGACCTGCAGAATGCGTTCGAGCAGTTCAGCGGTCAGCGCTTCGTCCGCCTCGCCATGGCGCACACGGGTGCAGGCGCCGAGCACTTCTTCCAGCGCGCCCTTGCAGATCAGCAGATGCGGTTGGCCCTGCTGCTGCACCACCACCGACATGCGCCGGCGAGTGAAATCGAACGGCACTTCATCGACCTTGCTGAACGCCGTGCCCACTTGCAGCTCGCGATGGACTTCAACGTGCTCCAGCACGGCCACGTCCAGCAGGTTTTTAAGGCCGGTCTGGTAGTAGCTGTTCAGGTAAGCCATTTCCAGCACGTCGTCGGACTCATCGCCCCACACGTCCACATGCCGCGCCAGGAAGATCTTGTCCTGGGTCAGGGTGCCGGTCTTGTCGGTGCACAGCACGTCCATGGCGCCGAAGTTCTGGATGGCGTCCAGGCGTTTGACGATGACTTTCTTGCGCGACAGGAACACCGCGCCCTTGGCCAGGGTCGAGGTGACGATCATCGGCAGCATTTCCGGGGTCAGCCCCACGGCGATCGACAGCGCGAACAACAGCGCTTCCATCCAGTCGCCCTTGGTGAAGCCGTTGATGAACAGCACCAGCGGCGCCATCACGAACATGAAACGGATCAACAGCCAGCTGACCTTGTTGACCCCGGCCTGGAACGAAGTCGGCGCGCGGTCGGTGGCGCTGACCCGCTGTGCCAGTGCGCCGAAGTAGGTGTGATTGCCAGTGGCCAGAATCACCCCGACGGCCGAACCGGACACCACGTTGGTGCCCATGAACAGAATGTTTTCCAGGTCCAGCGGGTTGCCGGTGTCGGACTCCTCGCGGCGGGCGAATTTCTCCACCGGCAGCGATTCACCGGTCATGGCGGCCTGGCTGACAAACAGATCCTTGGCGCTGAGCACCCGGCAATCGGCGGGGATCATGTCACCGGCCGAGAGCACGATCAGATCGCCCGGCACCAACTCCTTGATCGGCAGTTCGACACGGTGCTGCTTGCCGTTGCCATTGGCGTGAACCTCCTCGAACGAGGCATCGTGACGACGCAGCACGGTCGCGGTGTTGCTGACCATGGCCTTGAGCGCGTCGGCGGCCTGGTTGGAGCGGGCTTCCTGCCAGAAACGCAGCAGCGTCGAGAGCACCACCATGGAGAAGATCACGGTGGCGGCTTTCATGTCCTCGGTCAGCCACGAGATGAACGCCAGCAGCGTCAGCAGCAGGTTGAACGGGTTTTTGTAGCAGTGCCACAGGTGCACGTACCAGCGCAGCGGTTGCTCGTGCTCGACTTCATTGAGGCCGTGTTGCTGGCGCAGTTCCAGCGCCTGTTCTTCGCTCAGGCCATCACTGTGGCTGCCCAGGCGGGCGAGCAATTCGGGCACCTCGCTGCTGGCGCCACGGGTCAGGGTTTGCGCCAGGGTTGGAGGGACTTCGCGGCTGACGGTGGCGTCGGTCACACTGTCGAGCAGCGCCAGGCGGCGGAAGTGCCGGGCGATGTGGCGAGTGCGCAGAAAGCCTGCGAAGAACTCTTTGAGCAGGGCGAACTTCAGGTCGATGTGCTTCATGGCATTGTCCTCATGGCGTGAGGGCTACTACTAAGGAGGCCAGAGCAGGCACGGCCGACCGCTCGCGCGCAGTTGCCAGGCAACGGCGCACGACAGGCTGACCCGCACGGCAAAAGGCCGCGCGCGTTCGTCACGCTATGAGGCGTCAGGGAAAGGACAGGAACCGGGTCCAGATGGACGGGATGGCGCTGCCGTTTCTCGCATTGATCGGCGAGATAACGGCAGCGAAAGAACTGCGCGTTATCTTGCCGAGAATTGGCCGGTCATCAAAACCGGCTGACGTCTGTCACTCGAACAAGTACCCACTGTGGGTCTCCGCATCTGTTGAAAACGGGCGAAGAATACGCCCGGCCTTTTAGAGAGTAAATCGCTGTTACAGCTTTGCCAGGGCTATCGCGCGGGGCTTCAGGGAAGGTTCAGGATTCCTCATCCGCATCGTGTGGGAGCCGGCTTGCTGGCGAAAGCGGTGTGTCATTTAACATCGTGGTTTCTGGCAGAACGCATTCGCCAGCAAGCCGGCTCCCACAGGTTCGGCGTTACCACAGAGACTCTTGCTGTTAGAATTGCCCGCCTCATTCCCGCACCAAGGCGCTGCGCATGTCTTCGTTGAATCAGGCGCTCGGCGTCGCCCTCGATAACCGTCAATCCCTTCTCGCTCAATTGCACGCTCAGGGCACCGATTGCTATCGCCTGTTCCACGGCAGCCAGGAAGGCGCCGGCGGGTTGACCATCGACCGCTACGGCCCGCAGTTGCTGGTGCAGAGTTTCCACAACACGCTGGACCGCGATTCGCTGCTGGCCGCCCACGCGCTGATCAATGCCCGCCTGGGCCTGGAGTTGCTGCTGGTCTACAACGACCGCTCCCAGGGCAATTCGCGCATTGATCGCAGCGACGCCATCTATAAAGCCGAAGACGCTGCGCTGGAAGACCTGGTCGGCCACGAGTGGGGTCTGAATTACCGGGTGCGCGGCCGCCATGCCGGACAGGACCCGCTGCTGTTCCTGGACCTGCGCAATGCCCGCGGCTGGATGAAGGATCACGCCAAAGGCAAGAGCGTGCTCAACCTGTTCGCCTACACCTGCGGCGTGGGCCTGGCGGCTGCGGCCGGTGGTGCCCGCGAGGTGTGCAACCTGGATTTCGCCGAGGGCAATCTGGCGGTGGGCCGGGAAAACGGTGAGCTGAACCCGCAACTGCCGACAATGCAGTTCGTCCAGTCGGACTATTTCCCGGCCATTCGCCAGTTGGCCGGCCTGCCGATCGCTTCACGCCGCGGGCAGAAACTGCCGAGTTACCCGCGCCTCGAACAACGCCAGTTCGACCTCGTGCTGCTCGACCCACCGGCCTGGGCCAAGAGCGCCTTCGGCACCGTCGACCTGTTGCGTGATTACCAGAGCCTGCTCAAACCGGCGCTGCTGAGCACGGCAGACAACGGCGTGCTGATCTGCTGCAACAATCTGGCAAAGGTCGCCATGGAAGACTGGCGCGATCAGGTGCTGCGCTGCGCCAGCAAGATCGGGCGTCCGGTCCGCGACTGCCAGGTGCTTACACCGGGCGCCGACTTTCCGTCACTGGACCAACAGCCGCCGCTCAAGACCTTGATCTTGCAACTCTGATGACTGGCTAGCCGCAAGGAAATTTCCTACAAGCTTCTAGGACGCTGCCTCAGGAACCAGATTGGCGTGCCATACTCAAAGGCACCTCCTATCGAGAGAGTTGGCGACTACATGCCCAAAGGATTGAAACGCGTCATTGCCGCCTTGCTGGCCGTCTTCGCCATTTACAGCATGCTGGGCTTCTTCATTCTGCCCGGCATCGCGCTGCGGGTGATCAATCAGCAACTGGCCAACTACTCGACCGAGCCTGCGAAGCTCGAACGCCTGGAACTGAACCCCTACACCCTGGAAGTGACGCTGTGGGGCCTGAGCATCGGTGCCCCAGGCAAGGAACAGATCGGCTTCGAGCGCCTGTACGCCAACCTGCAGATCGACAGCCTGTGGACCAAGGCCCTGCACCTGGCCGCCGTGCACTTGGACAAACCCAAGACCCAAGTGCTGTTTTCCAAGGACGGCAAGCTCAATCTCGCCGGCCTGTTCAAACTGCCGCCCAGCGAGCCGGCCAAGCCTGACGAGCCCCCGAGCAAACCCTTCCCGCTGCGTATCGACGACATCAGACTGGCCGACGGCTACGTGCACTTTCAGGACTTGCGCCCCAGCGAGCCCATCGAATTCCTTTACGACGCGCTGAATTTCGACCTGAAAAACCTCAGCACCCTGCCCGAAGACAACGCCGACATGACGCTGGTGGCCGCAGGCCCGGCCGGTGGGCAGATCGACTGGGTGGGCCGCATTAGCCTGGTGCCGATCTCGTCCGAAGGCACGCTGAAAGTCACCGATGGCCAGATGAAAGCCTGGTGGCCCTATGTGCGTGACGCACTGCCGCTGGTGCTCAAGGAAGGCGTGCTCAGCCTCGACACCCACTACAAACTCAATCTGGCCAAGGAAACCGAACTGTTGCTGGACAAGACGTCCATCAAGGTCGCGCCCTTCGCCATCGATGCGCCGGACGGCCGGCCGCTGGTGCGCCTGAAGAATCTGGAAGTCAGCGACACCTCGGTAGACTTGGCCAAACAATTGGTAACGGTCGGCAAGATCCGCAGTCAGGGCCTGGAAACCTGGGCCGCGCGGGAAGCCGATGGCGAGCTGGACTGGCAGAAACTGTTCGCCAGCCAGCCGGCGAAAATCGAACAGAAAAAAGCTGAAGCCGAAAAGCAGCAACCGGCGACTGCGACCGGTGCTGAAGCCACGGCGAGCACCCAGAACGCAGCGCCGAGCAAGCCTTGGCAAGTGCTGCTGAGAGACACTCAATTGAGGGACTATCGCATCCATTTGGCGGACAAGGCCCCCAAAGAGCCGGTTGCGCTGGAGGTCGGCCCCCTCAATCTCGACATGACCGACTTCGACAGCCTCAACACGTCGCCTTTCAACATCAAGCTCGACACTGGCCTGGGCAAACAGGGCAAGGTCACCGCCGAGGGCCAGGTCAACCTCGCGCCGGTGTGGGCCAGGCTCAACGTCACCACCCGCGACATCGACCTGCGCGTGGCGCAGTCCTACGTCACACCGTTCATTCGCCTGGAAGTGCGCAGCGGCATGCTCAACACCGACCTGGCGGTGGACCTGAAAAGCACCGAGCCGCTGGCGCTGGGGATCACCGGCAAGGCGCAGGTCGACCAATTGCATACACTCGATACCCTCAAATCGAGGGATTTCGTCAAATGGCAGCGCCTGAACGTCGATGGCCTGAATTTCCAGCTCGGCGACAGCCTGAGCATCGCCACCGTCAACCTGGAGCAGCCTTACGCACGCTTCGTGATCGCCGACGACCGCACCACCAACATCGACGATCTGCTGATCCCGCAGCCGGCTGACGGTGCGCCTGCCGGTAACACTGCAGGCAAAGCCCCGGCCCAGGCGAAGACCGCACAGAGTGCAAGCAAGCCGATGGGCATCCGCATCGGCCAGATCAACATCAACAACGGCTCGGCCAACTTCGCCGACTTCAGCCTGACACCCAACTTCGCCACCGCCATTCAACAGCTCAACGGGACCATCGGCACGCTGGACAACCGCCAGGACAAACCCGCGCCGGTGAACATCAACGGCAAGGTCGACCGCTATGCACCGGTCACCATCAAAGGCGCGCTCAACCCGTTCAACCCGCTGGCGAGCCTGGACATCGCCACCAGCTTCAAACGCGTCGAACTCACCACGCTGACGCCCTACTCCGGCAAGTTCGCCGGCTACCGAATTCGCAAGGGCCGGCTGAATCTGGACCTGCATTACCTGATCACCAAAGGCCAGCTAAAAGCCGAGAACAAGGTGGTGGTCGAGCAACTGCAGCTGGGTGAGAAAGTCGACAGCCCGGATGCGGTGAACTTGCCGCTGAAACTGGCGATCGCGCTGCTCAAGGATGTCGACGGCAAGATTTCCATCGAGCTGCCGGTGACCGGCGACTTGAATAACCCGCAGTTCAGCGTCATGCCGATTGTCTGGCAGACCCTGCGCAATCTGATCGTCAAGGCGGCAGCCGCGCCGTTCAAACTGATTGGCGGGCTGGTCAGCGGCGGCGGTTCGGAAGATCTGGGCACCGTGGCCTTCGCGCCGGGTTCGGACGAGTTGAGCGGCGAGGCACAGGCGTCACTGGACAAACTGGCGCAAGCGCTGCAAAAACGCCCGACCCTGCGCCTGGAAATCGAAGGCACCAGCGCCGAGGCCAGCGATGGCCCGCTGATCGCGCAGCAACGGCTGGAGCGCGAGTACCAGAGCACCTACTACAAGATTTTGCAGCGCCGCGGCGACAAGGTCCCGGCCCAGGCCGGCGACCTGAAGGTGCCTGACGATGAAAAAGGCCCGATGCTGGACGGCATCTATCGCACCCGCCTCAAACAGCAGCCACCGGCCGAGTGGGTCGACCTGGGCAAGGAAGAGCGCCAGAACAAACTGCGCGAAGCGGTGCTCAAGTCCTGGAGCTCCAGCGCCCTGCTGTTGCGGCAGTTGGGTCAGGCGCGGGCGGGCAGTATCAAGGACTATCTGGTGGACAAGGGACAATTGGCCGATGACCGGGTCTATTTCGTGGATGCCACGCTTGGCCAACCGGAAAAAGACGGCCGCGTCATCAGCCCCCTGCATCTGGACAGTGAGTAACGACATTGAAAAGCGTGTTAACAAGAGCCGCAGCGTTGATCGGCCTCGCCGCGCTGAGCGGCCTGACTCAAGCGGATACCCTGCGTTGTGGCAGCCAGTTGATCAGCGCCGGCGACCGGATGTTCGAAGTGCAGCAGAAATGCGGCCAGCCGATCAGCCAGGACATCATCGGTTACAAGGAAACGGTGAACCACTTCCGCCAGGTCGATCAGGTGCAGGTCCAGGAATGGATCTACGGCCCGAACAACGGGATGTATCAGTACCTGAGGTTCGAGGGCGGGCGGTTGATCAGGATCGACAGCAAGCGCGGACGGTGAATCAGTTCGTACACGCCTTGTGGGAGCCGGCTTGCTGGCGAATGCGGTGTGTCATTCAACGTTGTGTTGTCTGACCTGACGCATTCGCCAGCAAGCCGGCTCCCACAGGTTTGGTATTTGCCTTAAGCGATCAGCGCTCGTGCAACGCCTCGGCACGGGCCTTGAGCACCGGCTTGAGCAGGTAGCTCAGGATGCTCTTCTTGCCGGTGATGATGTCCACCGACGCAACCATCCCCGGAATGATCAGCAGCGGATGCTCATCGGTACCCAGGTGGCTGCGGTCGGTGCGCAGCTTGATCACGTAGAAGGTGTTCTTCTTCTCTTCATCCTGAATGGTGTCGGCGCCGATCTGTTCCAGCTTGCCCTTGAGGCCACCGTAAATGGTGTAGTCGTAGGCCGTGAACTTGATCATCGCTTCCTGGCCCGGGTGCAGGAACGCGATGTCCTGCGGGCGAATGCGCGCTTCGACCAGCAGGGTGTCGTCCAGCGGCACGATCTCGGCGATGTCACTGCCCGGCTGGATCACGCCGCCCACGGTGTTGACCAGCATCTGCTTGACGATACCGCGCACCGGCGAGGTGACCATGGTGCGGTTGACCCGGTCTTCCAGGCCCTTGGCCGTGGACTGCGCCTTAGCCAGGTTGGTGCGGGCTTCGTTCAACTGGGTCAACGCATCGCTGCGGAATTTGCCCTTGGTTTCATCGATCTTGCGCTGCACTTCGGCGATGGCCGCCTGCGCACGCGGAATGGCCAGTGTGGTGCCGTCCATCTGACCACGGGTTTCGACTTCCGAGCGTTTCAGACGCAGGATGTCCACCGGCGAAACCGCGCCCTGAGCCACCAGCGGCTCGGACATGCCGATCTCCTGACGCAGCAGGTTCAGGCTGTTGCGGTACTGCTCCTGCTTGGAGCCGAACTCGCGCAGCTCTTGCTGGCGCTGGATCAGTTGCTGCTGCAGGCCACCGACTTCATCCACCAGTTGCTGGCGACGGCTCTGATAAAGAGACTCTTCGTTGGCCGCCTGCTTGGGCGCTGACTTGCGGGCGTCGGCGCTGATGTTCAGCGGACGATCATCGACCTCGGCGCTCAGGCGCTCTACGCGCAGTTCCATGGCCACGCGGTCGGCTTCGGTTTCGCCGACGTTGGAGGCAAAACGGGTGTCGTCCAGACGAATCAGCGGCGCGCCAGCCTCGACGATCTCGCCGTCACGGGCATAGATCTGCGCGACGATACCGCCTTCAAGGTTCTGGATCTTCTGGATCTTGGTCGACGGAATCGCCTTGCCCTCGCCCTTGGTCACCTCGTCGATGATCGCGAAGTTGGCCCAGAGCACCAGGAACACGAAAAACAGAATCACCGACCAGATGGTGATCCGCACGATACGCGGTGCATCGTCGACCAGCGCCTTTTTGACTTCAGGCATCGGCTGGCCATCGAGCGATGGCGAGCCCTTGAAGTAGCCGAACAGACCACCGCCGGAATTTGGACCCGATTTAAGCAACACTGATCTGCCCCTTCTTCAACGCTTCCATCACGGCGGCTTTCGGACCGTCGGCAAGAATCTGGCCACGGTCGATCACCAGCAGGCGGTCGACCAGAGAGAGCAACGAGGCCCGGTGGGTCACAAGAATCACGGTCTTTTTCTCGATCACGGCTTGCAGACGCTGCTTGAGGCGTTCTTCACCGGTGTTGTCCATGGCGCTGGTCGGTTCGTCCAGCAGCAGAATCGGCGGGTTGAGCAACAGCGCCCGGGCCAGGGCAACGTTCTGACGCTGGCCGCCGGAGAGGTTCTGGCCGCGCTCGCCGACTTGCAGGTCGTAACCCATCGGGTGCAGACGGGCGAATTCGTGCACGCCTGCCAGCTCCGCCGCCTGCAGCACGGTTTCGTCATCCACGTAGCGCGCGCCGGACACCAGGTTGTCACGCAGGGTGCCGGCCAGCAGCTGGATGTCCTGGGCGACGTAACCGATGTTGTGGCGCAGTTCGCTGACGTCGATCTGGCGGATGTCCACGCCGTCGACCAGAAGCGAGCCTTCATCCTGCTGATACAGGCCTACCAACAGCTTGGCCAGCGAACTCTTGCCCGAGCCGCTGCGGCCGATGATGCCGATCTTCTCGCCCGGACGAACGATCAGATTGATGTTCTTCAGCGCCAGGTTTTCCTGGTTCGGGTAGGTGAAGTCGACATTGCGGAATTCCATCGCGCCTTGCAGCACCTGACGGCTGAGCGGGCGTTCTTCGAAGTTGCGCTCTTGCGGCAGCTCCATCATCTGGTCGACCGAAACCATGGTCACCTTGGCCTGCTGATATCGGGTCAACAGACCCGACAGCTGCGCCAGCGGGCCCAGTGCGCGGCCGCTGAGCATGTAGCAGGCCACCAGGCCGCCCATGCTGAGGTTGCCGTCGATGATCATGTACACGCCGAAGCAGATCATCGCCACGCCGGCCAGCTGCTGGATCAGCAGGGTCAGGTTCATGGCCAGGCCAGACAGAATCTTGACTCGCAGCTCCAGGCGGCTGAGGGTGCCGATGGTGTGTTCCCAGTGATACTGGCGCTCGCTCTCGGCGTTATTGACCTTCACCGCGTCGAGGCCAGCGAGGGTTTCGATCAGGCTCGACTGACGCTCGGCGCCCAGCGCCATGGTGCGCTCAAGGGTTGCAGTCAGTGGTTTTTGCAGCCAATGGCCAATGCCCAGCGCCAGCGGGAAGGCGACGATCGGAATCCAGACGAGATGCCCACCCAAGAGCGCGATCACCAGCAGGATGATCACGGTGAACGGCAAATCGATCAGGCTGGTCAGGGTCAGCGACGTCAGAAAGTCGCGCATGCCCTGGAATTCATGGATGTTCTGGGCGTAGCTGCCCACGCGCGCCGGGCGAAACTTCATTGCCATCCCGACGATGCGCTCGAACAGGGTCGCGGAAATGATCAGGTCGGTCTTCTTGCCGGCCAGGTCCAGGCACAGGCTGCGCAGGCCCTTGAGCAAGAGGTCGAACAGGTAGGCGCCGCAGATACCGGCCGCCAGCACCCACAAGGTTGCCGTGGCCTGGTTGGGCACGACGCGGTCATAGACGTTCATGACGAACAGCGGTGCAGCGAGGGCGATCAGGTTGATCACGAAACTGGCCGCGATCGCATCGGCGTACAGCCAGCGCGACAGCTTGAGGGTGTCCTTGAACCAGGAGCGCGCGCGGGGAATCAGCGAGCCCAGGGTCACGTCATATTTGTGTTGCGGTTGGGCAAAGAACACTTTGCCGCTGAAATCCTTGAGCAGTGCTTCACGCTCGACCCGCACTTCGCCGCCGTCGCTTTCGCTGATCAGCAGGCGTGCGGTGTCACCGTCCCAGCCCAGCAGAACGGCGCAACGCCCTTCCTTAAGAAGCAGCATGGCAGGCAGGGCGATGTCGGGGATCTGCTCGAGCTTGCGCACCAGCAGACGCCCCTGCAAACCGGCGCGAGCCGCTGCACGAGGCAGCAGGTCGGCGCTCAGGCGCTGGTCGGGCAACGGCAGGCCGGTGCTCAACATCGCCCGGCTCGCCGGTTTTTGATGCAAGGCGCAGAGTGTCAGCAAACCATCAAGCAATGGATCATCATGCTGGCTTCGTGGGTCATGACCTAATTGGGCAGAAGTCGATTCCAAATCCACGCTGACACTCTCTTTTCAATATGAAGAAAACCGATTCTGTCAAAAATCAGTTCATGCCCGGCAGTTTCACTGTCGGTTTAATATCATTCTGCACAACCGATGCCAGCGGAGCCACTACGCCCTGGCTTTTCAGCAGGGTGCCGATGTCAGCCTGAATGCGGTACTGGGTGTAGGTTTTCAGGCTCTGCAGCTGCACCAGACGCTGTTGCGCGGTGAACAATTCGTTCTCGCTGTCCAGCAGGTCGAGCAGAGTACGCTCTCCGAGGCTGAATTGCTGCTGATACGACGTACGGACGCTGGTGGCCCGATCAACGTACTGCTGCGCGATCGGCACTTGCTGCGATGCGTTGTTGTAGGCGTTCCAGGCCAGGCCCAGTTCTTCGTTCAGTTGACGCAGGGCGTTGTTGCGGATGTCCAGCGCTTGGGAGGCCAGGTACGACTTGGAGGTCAGGTCAGCCTTGTTGCTGCCGCCGGCATACAGGTTGAACTGCATGCGCACCATCGCTTCCCAGCCGTTGTTGTGGCCTTCGTCGCCACCGACGTTGTTGTCGGCATTGCGGCCCAGGTCGAAGTCGAAACGTGGGTAGAACGAGGATTTGGCAGCGTCGTACTGCTTCTCGGCAGCGGCAATGTCCGATTCGGCCGAACGCAGCACAGGGCTGTTCTCAAGCATCTGGCGGCGCGCTTCCTGCAGATCGGCCGGCATCAGCGCGAACGGGGCGGGTTTTTCCAGTTGATCAGGCACGACGCCCACGGCACTGGCGAAGTTGGTTTCAGCGTCCGCGAGGTTAGTCTGCTCGGTGATCAGGTTGTTTTGTGCCTGTGCCAGACGTGCATCGGCCTGGTCCATATCTGCCATTCGTCCGACACCGCGGCTGGTGCGCAACTTGATCTGGTCGTAGATACGTTCATGACTTTTCAGGTTTTCCTGCGCCAGGCGAACCATCTCGCGCTGGGTAAGAACATCGATATAGACCTGCGCAACTGTCAGCGCGGTGCGCTCGGAAGTATTGAGCAAAGAGTAGCCACGGGAGTTGGCGGTGGCCTGTTGACGGCCAACTTCGTTACTTGTGGCGAAACCGTCGAATAGCATTTGACGCAAACGGATGGCAGACTCGCCGCGGTTCAGCGTCTGCCAGTGATCGTTGCCGCCCTGCGCACGAGTGGTTGGCGTGTCCGAACCCGCTCTGCCGTAACCTGCCGTCACATCGACGCGAGGCAGGTATCCGCCCTTGGCTGCACGCACCGCATAGTCCTGTGCAATGCGGGCGTTGACGCCTGCCTGCACCTCAGGATGCACGTCCATGGCCTTCTGCATGGCTTCTGGCAGGGTTTGTGCCTGCACGAAACCGACGGAGAGAACGAAAGGTACAGCGGAGAGGAGTTGCACTCGCATTTTGTTTACTTCCCGAGAACGTACTTGTTCGAAAACGCAGCATTCACTGCTGCGCAGCATGAGAGTCATGAAGGAGATCGGCGGCGTCACGCTGTTCTGAAGGGCATCTGGGAGCGAACAACACAAATACGCGATCTCAGAAAATATCAATGTGACATTACGAAAGCGATTGTTTAGGATGGCGCGTAATAGGTCAATAGTTTGGCATAAAGTTAATGCCCGACCTTGAAAATAGCAGTTAATAAATTGACGTCAAATATTTAACAATAATTAAATCAAACGCTTATTTAATTGACGTCAAAGTTTTGAAGTTTGTGAACACCCCAATACGAATCGGCATCCCTAAGTGACCAGTCGGCATGACGGATCCCAACTGAACGGTAAACTCGGAGAGTCACCCCCATGAGCAGTGTTGTTGCCATCGTCAAAAGCATTGTTGGCCAAGTAGTCGCAGTCTCCCCGGAAGGGATTCGTCGTGTACTGATCGAGGGTGACCGGCTCTTAGCCGGCGAGCAGGTGCTGACCGGGCCGGAAGGCTCCGTCACCCTGCAACTGCCGGACGGCCGTCAACTGGACATGGGCCGTGACAGCCAGTGGAGCTCGGAAACCCCGACCTCCACCACCAACGTCGCCGAAGCCGCCGCACAGGCCGCACCGTCGGTTGCCGAGCTGCAACAAGCCATCGCTGCGGGCGCCGACCCGACCAAAGACCTGGAGGCGACCGCTGCCGGTAACGCCACCGGCACCTCCGCAGATGGCGGCGCTGCCGGCGGCGGCCACAGCGTGGTGATGCTGACCGAGACCGCTGACGTGGTTAACCCGAACATCGGCTTCAACACCGCAGGCCTTGGCAACAACGCCACCGCCGGCATCGAGGAAGACGCGGCCGTTCCGCAGCGCGAATCGACGCTGACGCTGACCGCCACCCCGACCCTGACCGAAGCCGGCGGCGCGCTGGTGTACACCGCCACTGTCACCCAGGCACCGCTGAGCGACCTGACCATCACCCTGTCCAACGGATCGGTGATCACCATCGCCGCCGGCCAGACCACCGGTTCGGTCACCGTGCAGATTCCGAACGGCAACACGCCGTACATCGATGCCCATGACATCACCACCACCATCACCGGTACCACCGGCGGTGCAGGCCTGGTCATCACCACCAACCCGGCGCCGGCAACGACCACCATCACCGACACTATCGACACCACCACGGCCAGCATCACCGGCAGCACCCAGGTGACCGAAGGCCAGTCGGCGACCTACACCATCAGCCTGAGCAACCCGGCGCAGACTGAAGTCACCATCAACCTGACCTACAGCGGCACCGCCGCCAACGGCAGTGACTACACCCAAGTGGTCAGCGTGAAGATCCCGGCCGGTTCCAGCAGCGTCACCTTCGACCTGGCCACCATCAACGACACCATTCCGGAAGGCGTCGAGAACGTCACCGTATCGATCGGCGCCATCACCGGCGGCAACTTCGAAAACGTCGTGGTCAGCAGCACCAACGGCAGCGTCACCACCACCATCATCGACAACGATGCCCTGCCAGTGGTCGACCTGAACGGCAGCGCCGCCGGCGTGAACAACGAAGCGACCTTCACCGAAGGCCAGACTGGCGTATCGATCGCCCCTAACATCAGCGTCAGCGACGTCGACAGCCCAACCCTGCAAGGCGCCAAGGTCACCCTGACCAACGCCCAGGCTGATGACACCCTGGTCGTCGGCAGCCCAAACCCGGCCATCACCGTGACCACCGCTGTGGTCAACGGCCAGATCGTCCTGACCCTGACCGGCAACGCCACCGCGGCGCAGTACGAAGCCGTGATCAAATCGATCACCTTCAGCAACAGCAGCCAGAACCCGAGCGTCGTCGACCGCACCATCACTGTGACCGTCAACGATGGGCAGAATGACTCTGTGCCGGTGACCAGCACCGTGCACGTGACTGCTGTAAACGACGCGCCGGTCGTGTCCTTCGACAGCCCGACCTACACCGAAAACGGCGCACCTCAAGCGCTGGTCGCCAACCTGCAGATCACTGACGTCGACGGTGACACCTTAAGCGGTGCGAAGATCACGCTGACCGGCATCCAGGCCGAAGACCTGATCGTCTCCCAGTACTACAAGGGCGGCACCGAAGGCACGACCGACCTGGGCATCAGCTACAAGCTGAGCAACGCCCCGGACGGCAGCATCATCATCGAGCTGAGCGGCAACGCTTCGATCGCCGACTACACCAAACTGATCAACTCGATCACCTACGCCAACAACAGTGACAACCCGAGCGTCACCCCACGCGGCGTGACCATCGAAGTGACTGACGTCGATGCCCACGGCACCAACAACCAGGCTGGCAGCCACACCGGCGAAATCGACATCATTGCGGTCAACGACGCACCGGTCGTGGCTCCGGCCACAGGTTCGGGCAATGAAGACGGCATGATCGAAATCAAGCTGACCGGCAGCGATGTCGACGGCACCATTTCGCACTTCAACCTGGTCGACATGGCCGCCCACGGCAAGTTCTACGCCGACGCCGCCGGCACTCAGGAACTGACCAGCGCCAGCGACATCGCAGCCGCCAACAACAGCGCGACGATCTACTTCAAGCCTGACAAGGACTGGAGCGGCGACACCAACTTCACCTACACCGCGACCGACAACCAGGGCCTGCCAGCGACCACGCCTGCGACCGGCACCATCACCGTCGCGCCGGTCACCGACACTCCGTTCCTGGCGCTGGTTGGCGACCAGACCGTTGCCTCGCTCACCGTCAACGGCGCAAACACCAGCGTGATCGGCAACATCGGCAGCGGCGCCTGGCACACCGACAATAACGGCGGCACCGTCGAAATCAGCGCACCGGGCACCTACGGCGTGGCCACTGACCCGCGCAACTCGCAGGTCATCGAGCTGGAACGCGACAATGGTGATCCGAGCAACCTGTACACCAACATCGCCGTCAAAGACGGCGCGACCTACACCATCTCGGTCGACTACTCGCCTCGTGACATCGCGCTGAATAACTCGGCCATCAATGTCTACTGGGGTGACACGCTGATCGGCACGCTGAACGCCAGCCAGACCGGCATGCAGACCTACACCTTCCAGGTGCCGGTTACCGCCGATGGCACTGCCAAGCTTGAATTCAAGGCCGTGGACAGCAACTCCACGGGCGGTGTGATCAACAATATCAGCGTCACCGAGCACCTGAACACCGGCCTTGAAGACAAAGGCATCCTGCTGTCGACCATCCAGGCCCACGCCACCGACATCGACGGCTCCGAAGACTCGAGCCTGAAACTGGCCATGAAAGGCCTGCCTGTCGGCTCGACCCTGACCGACGGCGTTCACACCTTCACCGCGACCGTTGGCAACACCTCGACCGACATCACCGGCTGGGACCTGAGCAAACTCAAGTTCACTGCGCCGTCCAACGTCAGTGGCGATATTCAGCTGACCGTGACCGCAACCGCACAGGACGGCACCGCTGCGCCTGCCAGTCAGGACCTGAGCTTCGTCGTTCACGTCATCGCCGTGGCCGACGCGCCAATCCTGACCGTGACGTCGGCCACTGGCGCCGAGGACTCGGCCATTCATCTGACCATTGCTCCGGCGCTGGTCGACACCGATGGTTCGGAAAGCCTGACCACCACCGTTTCCGGCATCCCGCTGGGCGCCGTACTGACCGATGGCACCCACAGCTACACCTCGATTCCCGGCGGCGACGGCGCAGTCGTCATCAATGGCTGGGACCTGTCCAAACTGACCATCACCCCGCCGAAAGACTTCAATGGCCAGATCAACCTGGTGGTGACAGCCACCTCGACTGAAGCCAGCAACGGTCAGACAGCGACCACCACTCAGCCGCTTGCGGTCACCGTGACGCCTGTCAACGACGCTCCGGTACTGGACCTGAACTCCAAGGACGGCGCGACCGAAACCGGCTACAGCCTGAGCTACACCGAGAACGGCAGCGGCATCAGCATCGCGGGCAAGAATGTCTCGATCACCGACGTCGACAACGCCACGATCAAGAGCGCGACCGTCACCCTGACCAACGCTCAGGCCGGTGACGTGCTGGCCGCCAGCAACAAATTCGGCATCTCGGTGCAGATCGTCAACAGCACCGACGCCAACGGCAACAAGACCATTACGGTCAATCTGACCGGCGAGGCGAGCAAAGCCCAGTACGAGGCGATGATCGAGTCGATCACCTATCGCAACACCAGCGATAACCCGAGCACCGTCGATCGTCAGATCACTGTGCAGGTGAATGACGGCCAGTCCGAGAACAACCTGTCCAACGTCGCGACCAGCACCATCAAGGTCATTGCCGTCAACGATGCGCCGACCTTGGATATGCATGGCTTCGGCAACGTCACACTGGCCGCTTACTTCGAGAATGCAGTGCCGGTCAAACTGATGCCGGGCATCACCCTCAGCGATCCGGACAGCCCGAATCTCGAAAGTGCCAGGGTTTCCATCACCAACGCCAAGCCTGGCGACGCACTGGCTTTCGATACTGGCACCACCGGCATCGTGGTCACTTCGCAAACCGTCGGAGGCCAACTGGTCTACACCCTCACCGGGACCGCAACCCAGGCGCAGTATGAAGCCGTGCTGAAGTCGGCGACCTTCGTCAGCGAAGGCGATGATCCGGTTGGCGGCATTCGTCTGGTCAACGTGACCGTGAACGACGGCGAATTGAACTCCTCGGCAGGCTCCGTCCTCGTCACCGTAACCCCGATCAACGACGCGCCAGTGGTCGGGCTGGACAACGGCTCTGCCAACTACAACACCAGCTTTACCGAGAACGGCACAGGCGTCAGCGTCGCTGGCAAGGTCAGCATCACTGACCCGGACGACACCCGCGTACAGAGCGCAACCGTCACCCTGACCAACGCCCAGAAAGGCGACGTGCTGGCGATCGCCAACAAATACGGCCTGACGGTCAAGATCGACAACGACATCGCGCACAACAAGATCACGGTCACCCTGACCGGCAGCGCCACTGCCGATACCTATCAGAAAGCCATTCAGGCCATCACCTACAGCAACACCAGTGATGACCCGAGCACCGTGCCGCGCACCATCACCGTGACCGTCAGCGACGGCCATCTGATCAATGGCACCTCGAACACCAGCACCTCGACTATCAATGTCATTGCGGTCAACGACGCGCCGGAAGTCGGCTTCAAGAACAGCACCTACACCGAGAACGGCGAGCCTGTCGCCATCGCCCAGGGCGTTCACCTGAGCGATGTGGACAACTCCACTCTGCAGGGCGCAACGATCACGTTGACTCACCTGCAAGCGACAGACGTCTTCGGTTCGAACATGGCCAATCCGGACGGCACCACCACGATCGCCGGTGTGACTTACACCCTGCAAGGTTCGGCCGCCAGCGGCACGCTGGTCATCACCCTCACCGGCACCGCCAGCGTTGCCGATTACCAGGCGCTGATTCAGTCGATCAAATTCGCCGCCGTCACTGAAGACCCGAGCGTGACCCCGCGCGGCGTGGAAATCAGCGTGACCGACACCGGCCTGAAAGGCGATGGCGTGGGCGCAGAAACCTCGGTGGTCGCCAAGGGCGAGATCGGCGTGGTCGCCGTCAACGACGCACCCGTTGTCACTTTCGGCAGCATCGAGTACACCGAAAACGGCGCAGCGACTCCTCTGGTCAAAGACTTCAACGTGACCGATGTCGACAGCACCCAACTGAGCGGCGCGAAGATCACCCTCACCGGCTTCCTGGCCGAAGACGTGATCGTCTCCAAGTACTACAAGGGCGGCACCGAAGGCACCACCGATCTGGGGATCCGCTACCAGCTGAGCAACGACAGCAACGGCAACATCGTCATCGAGCTGACCGGCAAGGCCTCGATCGATGCTTATAAAGAGCTGATCAACTCGATCACCTACCAGAACAGCAGCGAAAACCCGAGCACCGCCACCCGCGGCGTGAGCGTGTCGGTCACTGACGTCGATGCCAACGGCACCCACAACCAGACCGTAGTCAACAACAGCCAAGTGACCGTCATCCCGGTCAACGACGCGCCGATCATCGGCCACACCGGTACTGGCACCCAG